>JBAZKK010000005.1:0-57861 GCA_041650795.1 Candidatus Omnitrophota bacterium
GACCAGGCAGCGCCGTCGGTAAAACTATGTTCCAGATCGTGCCCCACCTTGTCGCACCTAGTGAAAACGAAGCCTCTCTTACCGACTGGGGGACAGCCAGGAGCGCTTCCTGCGTAGCAGAGATAATCAAAGGCAAAACCAAGATCCCCAGGGTAAGGCTCCCCGAGAGGATCGAAACCCCGAATCCGAAGAATTTCACAAAAACCGCCAGGCCGAAAAGCCCGAACACTACCGAAGGCACGCCTGCTAAATTATTGATGCTTATCCGGATAATATTAACCGCCACCCCTTTAGGGGAATACTCGCACAGGTATATTGCACAGGCAAGCCCCAGAGGCAGGGCAAAAATAATTGCCCCCAGTGTCAGGTAAAACGTACCTACTATCGCAGGGGCTATCCCGCCTTCAGTCATCCCCATGCGCGGCCCTTCGGTAATGAATTCCCAAGATATGACCTTTACCCCCCTGGCCGCGATGAAATAAATAATCGAACCTAAAAAGAAAAGGGTAGCCAAGGTGCAAACTGTTAATGTCAAAAATCCCAGATTCTGGATAAGGTTCTTTTTCATCCGCTCAACCCCAATTTTATCCTAAACCTCCTGCTGATCGCTTCGGCAATGATATTAAAAACAAAGGTTACCAAAAACAGTATCAGCGCGATTGCAAAGAGCGCGTGGTAATGGTCTCCTCCTACCGGGGCTTCCCCCATTTCCGCCGCAATCGCGGCGGTCATCGGACGTATTGGCTCCAGGTACGAATGCGGTATCACGGCAGCCCCTCCGGCGACCATCAGAACCGTCATGGTCTCCCCGATAGCACGGCTCATCCCCAAGATTATGGCCGTAGATATTCCTGAACCGGCTGCGGGTATAGTCACCTGGGTCAGGGTCTGCCACCTGTTGGCGCCAACCGCAAATGACGCCTCGCGGAATGTTTTTGGCACGTAATTCAAAGCGTCGTCGGCAATGCTACAGACCGTCGGCGTAGCCATTACTCCCAAAACCAGGCTGGCGTTCAAAGCGCAAAGCCCGGTAGGCAAATTAAACAACCTCTGCAGAAAAGGCGTCAGGACGACCATCCCGAAAAACCCATATACTACCGAGGGAATACTGGCCAGTATTTCAATCAACGGCTTGAGGACCGCCCTCTGCCGGTAGCCAGCCAATTCATGGAGGTATAAGGCGCTGCCTACTCCTAAAGGCACGCAGACAAATATAGCCCCTACCGTCACCCAGGCCGATGCCAGGATCAAAGGCAGGATGCCGAATTCCGGGGGATTATACGTAGGATACCAGGCCCTGCCAAAAATAAAATCCTGCGGTTTGACCTTGGCGAATATCGGCAGCCCCTCCTTAAAAAGCACCAGCACAATCCCTACTAAAAATGCCAATGAGGAGAATGCCAATATCGTAAAAACCCACTTGTATGCCTCTTCTTTTAGCTCTAGCCTGCTCATTCTTTAAAAAGTAACACTGCAGGGCGAAGTGATTTGCCCTGCAGTGTTGTGGAGGTTTGAGTAAACGCTTGATTTTTTACTTCAACCCCACAAAACCCTCTTCCTCTACAATCCTCTGGCCGTCAGCGCTCAGGATAAAATCAATGAACTCTTTCGCTAAGCCTCGAGGCTCTTTATTGGTATACATAAACAACGGCCTGCCAACAGGATATTTGCCGGAAAGCACGCTCTCCTTGGAAGGTTTGATGCCGTTGACATCCAAGGCTTTGACCGAAGATGAAACATATCCTAACCCCACATAGCCAATGGCACCGGGAGTGCTGGAAACGGTCGTAACAACTGCCTGGTTAGATGCCTGTAACAACGCATCGGACCTGACCTTTTCCTTATCTAAGACCAGTTCCCCGAACGCTTCGAATGTACCGCTGGAGCTGTCGCGGGAGATAACCACGATCTTGGCGTTGCCTCCGCCTAACTGGCTCCAATTCGAGACCTTACCGGTATAGATATCCTTGATTTGTTTTTTGCTCAAGGCATTAATACCGTTAGAAGGGTTCACGATAACGCAGATGCCGTCCATCGCGATAACATTAGCTTTGGGCATCCTGCCGTTGGCTATGGCGTTATCTAACTCGCTCTCCTTGATAGGACGCGAGGCATCGGCAATATCGCAGGTACCGTCAATAATGGAAGCGATGCCTACCCCTGAGCCCCCGCCCCGAACCGAAATCTGGGAACCGGGGTTGTTGTTCATAAATACCTCCGCCGCTTTTTGCGCGATGGGTAATACTGTGGTTGAGCCTGCCACCACGATATTTTCCGCGTAGCATGGCAAAACCAATCCCAGAACCAATAACCCCAGGATTGCTAACTTACCAAAAACTTTCATCTCTCTTCCTCCTCCTTGCATATACACGCCGCACCAGCGCAATTAGCACTTAGCGCCGGGTGTGTCTTTCTTTTGCTTAGAATTTCAAATTCCAATCAACCTGAACTAGGGTTTCCGGAGCCCTCCTCCCGATCAAGCTCCAGGAACGGTAAACATCAAGACCCAGGAAGGTATTCTTGCCTAAGCCGTAGTTTAATGCGACCTCATGGCTTCTCATACCCGTCTTTCCGCTGTAACGGTCGGAATCGGGGGTAACATCAAGCACTGCGTCTTTCTCAAGCATCGCGTAGATGTACTTGAGTTGCCAATCCCCGAATTTGGAGATCTTATCGTTACCTAACTGGAAGCCTAATGAAAAACCTGTATTATTGTCGGAGGTAGCGAGGTTCTCGACGTATTCGCCGAAGAGCTTCATATTCTCGATATCCAACCCCACAGCTTTGAAAGGCTCCTTGATGCTAAACTCTAATGCTGGGCTGATAGTGCGGTAATCATACGCCCAGTTGGAGCCATTCTTGGTGTTACTGCTTTTATACCAATCTGCAGTAGGATAAGCCCTGCCCTTGGTATTGCCGCCGATATTGGCTGTAAAAGCACCCTTCAAGGACATGGAATCATTAAGCTTATAGGTAGCTCCGGGTTGGATGATATACATCATCACCGGGTCGTTATCCGAACTGGTATCAGCGGTTTGGACCAATACGCCGGTATTCATAAAAAGGCCGGCATTATCGCCCAGCCCCTTGTTAAACTGGAGCACGCCTCCTTCAGGCGTGATATCCGTATCCCAGATCAGGTCCGTCGGTTCCCATAGCACATCATTCAAAAGCATCTTGCCGCCGACAATGGTCAACCAGGGCAAGGCGCTGTATTTGGCGTAGGCATTATCAAGCCGGATCTCCATCTTGGTGGAATAACCATCGCCGCTCCCGCCAAAGGTCATATTCGTGGAGCGCGGGTCACCGCTGGAGTTAGTGGCAATACCGACACCGACCATAATCTTCTCATTTACCTTTGTTTCTAATCCAAGGCGCATGCGCAACCGTCCGATCTGCGTATCCTTGGAATAATCGTTTGCTGCCTTCTCGTGCTTATACTGGTACCTTAAACGCAAATCGCCCTTAAGCTTGATATTCTGTACCCAGGCCGGTAAAGAAGAAAACTTGCCTGCTGCGATTTCCGCCTTCACCTGCTCCTTTGTCTCGGTGCCGATCTGCTGCGCTTCCCCTGCAGTCAAAACCTTCTTTTCAACCAGCTTTTGAAGCAAAAGGTCGATCTCCCCGGCATAGGAAGAACCTAAACCCAAACCAAAGGTCATAAAACCTGCTAAAGCCGTCATTGCCAAAAACTTTCTCATTTCCTTCTCCTCCTTCTGTTTCAGTTATTTGCGTACAACTTCCTGATCTTCCGCAGACTATTCTCTATTTCCTTAAGGGATTCGTGCGCGTAATTACAGTTGCAGGCGCGCTCCTCCTCCATATTGCTCAATACGCCGCGCAGGCGATTGAGCTGCAAACGTAGATGACTAGTTATAAACTCCTTTCGCATCGAAGACATATCGCGTACTTCCATTATGCCTGTCTCCTCTGCATCCTTTCCATCACGGGATCAGACTTCACCACAAAATCCTTATGCCTTACCTGAGCCAATTCTTTTACAACCCGCATCAGTTCCCCTACGCAAAATGGCTTAGTAATATACTGGTCTGCCCCTAAAAGGTTACCGTAGAGTTTATCCTGTGTTTCGCCCTTGGCCGTCAAGATAACCACAAAGGTACCGGATGCTTTAGGGTCGTCCTTAATGGCCTTGCAGATACTGAAACCGTCCGGTCCTGGGAGCATAACATCAAGGATAATAATATCGAAGTGTCCTTTTTTAAGCTTTTCCTGCGCTTCGTAGCCGTCATAAACGCACTCGGGATAAAAACCGCTCTTAGAAAGGTTGTAGGAAATAAGCCGGTTAACATCCCTATCATCATCAACCACCATTATTCTTTTTTCTTTTGTAGTCACAGCTTCCACAGATTCAAACCTGGCCTAGGCGAACTGCCGGTAAAAATGATTCATAGACTGTATTTCCTCGCCGATAACATCCTCTATGAATCTCGTTATCCGAATTACAATTTTTTTTATAGCATTCCGTGCCCTGTTCAAACCTTTCTCCTTCTCTCACTTTTAGTTTATAAGATCGCTGTTACGAAATCCTTAAAGGACTGTGAACTTTCTGCAAACATTCTCATATGTCCAGTTTATAGCCTTCCCCCTTGACCGTAACAATAAGACAGGAGTCATGCTGGTTATCCTCCAATTTCTCCCGAAGATGGCTGATATGGACATCAATATTGCCGTATTCCACTACCTTGTCTTCCTCCCAAACCGCATCCAGGATCTCGCTGTGGCTCAATACCCTGCCGGGATTATCAATAAAAAGCTTTAAAATCCCCCTTTCTTTCCGGGTAAGAAAGACCTCCCGGCCGTTGCGCCTGACAATAAAATCCTCGAGGTCAATCTCCAGCCGGCCGATCCTGGCAATCCTGGGTTTATGATAGCGGCCTTCAGACCTGGCAAGGACCCTTTTAATCCGCACAATCAATTCCCTCGGGCTAAAAGGCTTGGCGACATAATCATCGGTGCCGAGATCAAAGCCTTTAAGCTTGTGGTCAATCTTTGAAAGGGCGCTTAACATAATGATGGGGATGTCCCTTGTTAAAGGGTCTTTCTTGAGCTTGCGGCAGACATCCCAACCGTCAATATGCGGGAGCATGATATCCAAGATAACTAGGTCCGGCTTCTTAGCCCTGCAAGTCTCAATTGCCTCAAGGCCGTCTGCGGCAGAAAGCGCCTCATATCCGGAAATAGTAATATGGAATGACAAAAGCCGCACCAGCTCTTTTTCATCGTCAACGATTAAAATCTTCTTTTTTGATATTGACGCGGCTTCCGGTAAAGTTTGCGTACTTTCCAGATGAGTATTTATGATTGTCTCCTTTTTTCTTCTAAAACGCTTCTCCATTGTTCTGTAGTAAAATTATAACCGGCCATGGTTACAAAAACATTGAGATGATGTAAAATCTTTGTGAACTCTCTCAATGCCTCTTCTCTATCGCCATAAATGACCCTCCCAGCGGCAAAGAAGAAAGTTTCCCTTGGAGCAAAGCGATGACACCCTCTATCTCCTTCTTATCTGCTGTATCCGGCTTCAGGCGAAGATAATTGCGGTAATGCCTGATGGCTCCGGCGACATCATTTTTATACGACTCCAGCAGTACCGCCAGATTATACTCTACGCCCGGGTCCTCGGAACCAAACTCCAACGCATCCTGATAGCCCCTTATCGCTTCCTCAAAAAAATTCCCCTGCAGGTAAGCATCCCCGAGTTTGGCGCTATATTCGGCGCGGGTCTTACGCACTAACCCTTCCAGATACCCCAGTTCTTTTTTGAGTCTTCGGTTTTCCTCAATTATAGAAAAGGATGACTTGCCGGAGTGGTTGCCGGAAGAGCTATCCGTATCTTTAATATCAGAGATGCATTTCATTTCATAAAAATTCGGGGTGCCGCGATAATCTATCCCGATATGCTCGCCTGTCTTCTCAACGACATCAGTTCTGACCTGCTTACCAGACTTGCAAAAAGCTGCCTCGGCTGAAGATCTCTGCGCTAAATACGCTGTTACATATAAAACCGCAACCGCAATTAATTTAATCTCTCGGCTCTTGGTCTTGGGAGGGAATCCCGGCTTCACGACCGTCCGCCGGCATCCGGAGATGCTTCTAACAATACAAGTATCTCCCTTAGCTCCGGCTTGGTTACAATTACCATCCTTTCCTCTATCCTCAGGATTTCTGCTACGCCGCTGCGGACCTTGGCTAATAACTCTCCTCTAAAACGGCTCATCCTGGCAAGCTCGTAACATTCTTTTACCTTTGAGGTTTGCGGCAGGTCTCCTTTCTTGATGACCTCCTGCACCTGACTCCAAAGCACCTTAAAATCATTGTCATAGTCCTGGCGCAACGGTGACAAAGGCACTTCTCCTGATACGCCATTGCCGTCGTCCTTCAGGATGGTTATCGGGAGCGTCCGCAAATCAATCCCCCCCGGTAAAACCGCTCCCCCCTGAAGAGGCGCCCTGCCATCGTGCTGCAAAAAAGGAGGCATCGTTTCTTTCCCCGATGAAACAGGACCTGCTGTTTCTGCTCCGGGGGCCTTCTGGCCTACCTCTGCCAAAACGGCCCCTATCTTTGACAAACGGTAGAAATTCTTATAGCGGTGGCTGGTGGGGTCGTATTTTTTATCCTTAATAAGAAAGCCTTCTCCTGTTACCATCTCCAGATCACGGTAGACCGTAGAATAAGAAGGCTGGATTTCGTATTCATCAACGGCAGAATATAATTGCTCTAAGGTATCCCGTATTGTAAATTCGGCATGGTTTTGTCCACTAAAAAAATCCCGAAGCATAAAGCGTCTCTTTGGGGCGTCAAATGTCGTCCTGGGTTTGCGTGTTAAAGAATGCTGATGCCGCAAGACAGCAACTCCGACCAGCTTGCCTTCTTCTCGAAAAACGCTGGGTTCGGTATATAAGCTTCCCAACCCATTCTTCAATAATTGACGGGCATAGCTGGTACCATCTAGCCTTACATACAGCGATCCGGGTTGATAAGGTATTAAGGTATTCATCTTAAGATTCTCGAGATTGCTATCCTTGGCCTTGCTGGAAAAATGTGGCCAGTATATATCAAACAACCCGTCAAAAAAATCCCATTCTTCTTTTGATCCCAGCTTCTGCGTCTCCAGGAAACGGTGTATATCCTTGCCCTCTCCGTTGGCAAGCATAATCAACGGCACTAAAAGATGCGTGGTAAGGCTGACCTGGAAACCGGAGTCGGCATGCTCTGCCAGGTATCCCTTAAGACGCGAAAGAAGCGACATGAAGCTTTGATAACGCCCGCTGTCATCAATGCTTATTGCCATCCCTCCCCCAAAAACGGACATCTGTCTTCTCTCCTGGTTGCGCCAATCAAACAAAAACGACGAAAGGTAACGGGGGGCAAACTTATCCTTGACCTTCTGAGCCCCAACATGCTGGAATAGCTTCACGAGATGGTTAGCGGCCCCCTTCTTCTTGCGCCCGTTGCTATTGCCGTTAGTAACGAGTAAACCCAAGTCCTGTTTCTCCATCTGTTCGCTGCCGACCCAACTGCCGAACAACTCTATATCGCCCAATATCCTGCTTTCCAGTAAAGCTTTCTTATCGGCAATAGAACATTTGTGCGCGAACTCCGCTGCAATGCCGTTCCTGTTCTTATCCTGCAAGGCCTGGGTAACCTGGTAACCGCTGATAAGCGCCAATTCCAAGGGGGTGAGGGAACGCCCCAAGCCGGGGACCTCCGGCAGAGGCAATGGGTTAAGCGCGGTATCAACATCCCGCCCCCTCCCCAATAATACGATAGCCCTCCTGAACCTCTGCGCCTCCAGCATCCCTTCAATGAACGATGATGCGCTTCCCTTAGTATCAGCCCTGATGCAGACGATGGAGACATCATCGCGCAATAAAGTTCCTTTGATACTATCCAGGAACCTGCGCATCTTCTCCTTTTGGTCGCTAACCACGATCACCGCCTCTGCGCTGGCAGCTTCTAAACGGAGCTCTTTGGAAAGCGACTCCAACGAATTCAGGTAAGCGTCATTCAAGGCCTTGTCCTTTAAGCCACCGGATAAGGAAGGCGCAATAGCGTTTAATTCCTTTTTTAATTTCGATATCCTGAAAATGTTTCTATTGTGGGGGGTATCCTTCTTGCCGGTTACCTGCAGGGCATACCAAGAAAAAACCAACGGCACCAGCCCTGATAAAGACTTCGTCAACCCTAAAACCGCCTGCCCCCGCGCTGCCTGGTCAGCGGCAGCCAGGACAGAGGCAATGCCGTTAATTATAGTCCCCGGCAATGAGATTAAAAGCACTACCGCAATAAAAGGGCTGAGCATCTCGCGGAACCAGATCCAGCCCTTCCTTGCCCCCAGCCTTACCTTCTTTCCGTGATAACAATCCTCAACCCAATTATCCCAATCTTCAATAACGCGGTCTGCTATGCCGCTGTCTTCGCTATAGAGATTATCAATCCGGTTGCCCAGGGGGATAATCTTTCCCGTCAGCTGCTCACGCAACCTCCGGGTGGAATCTTTGAAATTACGGTTGAAACCGAATACCGCCCCTACAATAGCGGCCAGCATCCTGCCAGCCAGTGTCCTGCGGTCAAAACGGTCCCCTGAGGACATCGGTATATTCTCCACGGCGTGGAGCGTATGCTGGCATTCGTCAAGATATTCAATCATCAAAAGGAAGTCCTCCGCGTAGATTTTCAGCTGGCGCCGATTGGAACTATCAGCGGCAACGCGGATTTCAGCCATAAGGCTCTCAAGCGCCGTATATAGCTGTGAAATGGCCTCCCCGTATATCTCATAATATTTCGTGCGGTGTTCGGTAACAAACCCGGCCTCAAAAGGCAGCATCGCCGTCAATTTTCTCGCCTTATCAAGACAAACAAGATAACCCGCGCTGCTCTCTGGGGCCTCCGCGACAGCGGATTTTAGCTCTTGCAATACCGCACTTACCGAATATTCCCAATTGTTTCTACTCTCTTGATTGTTGGTTCTTTGTGGATGTGGGCGTCGGGTTACAACGCGGTCTACATGTTTTGCCGAACGGTATATCCACTTATGCGCTCCCGCGGTATTACGGGAGTCCTTCTTATCTTTAACCCAGCGAAATAGCGAATAAATGCCCAGGATTGAGATAAAAATCGCCGTTGCCGACAGCCCGGGATACCTCTGGATGGTATTGGACAAAAATGCGCCGGCATTGCCTGCCAGCTGTCCGAACTGCTGGAAAAGCCGGTCAATAGAGAAACCCTGCAGTTGCCCTTGCGCAGCTGCGGATAAGCGGGCACCGAGAGAAGGTGCCGGAGTGGCGGTTGCAGGAGCGTGGGAAAAAGTAGTTAATCCCGGAGTGAAAGGACGAGACGGTAAAGGGGTAGAAACAGGGGCGCCTGTATGACTGATGGTTGAGGAAACCGTCTTACCTATATTATTATCGTTAACTATAACTCTGTCTCCCCTAAACTCAATACCCAATGCCGGGTCGCCAGAAATAACGGGAATTAAAGGCCGGCCTCCGATGATAGTTACTGAACCCTCAGTAACGCTCGTACCTGGTTTTGGGGAAGCCGGCATTGATAGGCCTAAAGAGATGCCGCCAAAAAAATAATTCCTTACGGCCTGGCCTTCCAGACCGAAAACTACCTCTGAACTGTTATATTCCCCGCGCTGGTATGATTTCCTGTATTCCTTGAAGTAATACTTCTTGTCCCATGGCCTTTGCGACCTTAACCCTGCCAGGCAGCGCGTATCAATGAATTCCGAATGCCTGACAAAGGTACCCCTGAAACGGCTTTTAAACCACTGGGCAAGGATGAAAGAATAATACAACTGGCGCAAGGCCGCGTATCTGTCTGAGGTATTAACCGCCTTCACTAACTGGGGCATTATTCTGGCATTGAATAACGATAAGGCAAAATCGTTGAACCTCTTAACACGGATGTCATCGTAGTAATAATTTTGATTAAGGTATTCGTTTTCGTTCAGAACATTAAGCGTGGCTTTATAGATATAGGCGCTTTGCCCAGACTCACGGATAATGATTTCCCCGGGGACTATCCACACCCTCATAGAAACAGGGGCATCCGACCCCACCCCCCCGAATATCTCACCCGCCTTGCGGTATAATGCCTGCCAATACTGTTTCCCCGAATCGGTATACGGCGATGTAAGCCGGCCTAGCTCACTCTTGAGTTCCAGATCCGCCGCTAACATTATCCTGCCCGCATCGGTCTTGGCCATGTCGCTATCAAGCATCTGGTCTTCGGCATCCGGCCTCAGATTGACCCAATATGAATTATTAGGAAGGCTGACTGCGATGAGGAAGAACCTCAATAGTTCAGCGGCCTGGTCCCTGGCATTATCCTTATCGTTACCGCGATAATCCCCGCTGTCAACTAAGAGGCGCAAAATGTCTGAGGTTCTCTCGTAAGCAAGAGACCTTAGGTGCGGTTGGTATGCTACCAGGGGCGGGGGGAACATCGCGTTTTCAAATCCCTGTACGGATGCCCCCTGTTCGAACAAGAAAGAAAAACACAAGAGTAGCGCTACTACCTTGCGCATTGCGACAACTATGCCTGAAGTATTGGGATAACCGATGGTTTTTTTATCCATGCCTGCTACTCTATCGCTTCAAAACATTCAAGGAAGCTATGCCTTGATGACAACTCTTGCTCCTTTGAGGACCTCGGACAAATCTGCCGGCCGCTAAAATTTAGGGCGGCATGCCAGAGAGCCAAATGGTGCGGCTGCTTAAAAGGCAGGCGGATATTCCCGGCAATCCCAAGGGCGCCCTATTTTGATGCGGCCGCCAAACCAGTGATTGGCCCGAGAGAATCCGGGAATTCCCTCCCTTGTGGCTGCGGGAATTCCCTTCTCCGTTTGATCTTCGCCATTTCCACCAAGGAGTTCCAAAGCCATACCTGCTTTTCTTGAAAATCCAGCTCAACCATCCAATCGTTGAAGAGAAGACGGCATAGTTCTCTCATTTCAACGCTTTCCTCCTCAACGCTCCTGCTATTGCCTGTTATCATTACTGATTCTGGCAGCATCTTCCACCTCCGTGGCTTTAAGGGGTTAATGCAATCGTGCTCAACGCAAACAAAGTATAAACTACGGCGGCTAAAAAATCCTTAAGGGAATGTAAAATCTCTGCAACTTATTTTTGGGTCGGATGTTAACTCGGAGAATAAAACGAAGGGTGCGGCTGGTTTTACGCTAAGGGGATAGTGAAGCTAAAGGTTGAGCCCTGCTCAAGCTCGGACCTCACCCAAACCTGTCCGCCATGGGCCTGAACAATATGTTTTACAATCGAAAGCCCGAGGCCTGTCCCGCCCAGTTCGTGGGAACGGGCCTTGTCCACACGGTAAAACCTCTCGAAGATCCTGGGGAGGTCTTTTTCAGAAATTCCTATCCCGGTATCGCTAACGTCAACCTGCAGGACATCATTGACTACCTTGGCAGCAATTGAGACCGTGCCGCCTTCCGGGGTATATTTAATGGCGTTATCCAAGAGATTAATCATAACCTGGGAAAAACGCGTCTCATCGGCTTTTACCTTCGGAAGCCCCGAAGGAAGCTCGGTATTTAATGCGATAGATTTTGCCTCGGCCTGATTCTCTATTACGGTTGCGGCGCGCCTGATAAGCACCGTTGGGTCAAGCGGGGCAAAAGACATCTTCATCTTACCGGATTCTATTTTAGACAAATCCAGGAGATCATTAATGAGGCTGGCAAGGCGGTTACTATTCTGATGGATAATGTTTACAAATTCCCTGGCATTTTCTTTGTCTTCCAGCGCCCCTTCTAATAAAGTCTCGGCATATCCTTTGATGCTGGCGATAGGGGTACGCAATTCATGGGAAACATTTGCGACAAAATCCTGCCTTATCTTTTCCAGCCGCCTGAGCTCAGTGATATCGTGAAAGACTAGGATTGCCCCTTCAAGTTTATCATTACGAATAATGGGAACGCCGTTTACCTTCAGTATCTTTTCCTCCGGGATGCCGACCGGGATCTCTTTGGTAGCGAGGCGTTGTTTGTCCTTCAATATCTTATCTGCCAGATCCTTGACTGCGATGTTCCTGATTATCTCCAGGAGCTTCTTTCCATATGGGTCGCCATCAACCAAAAAGAGCTTCCTTAAGGAGGGGTTCATTAAAATAATCTCTTCGCTCTCATTGATGACAATCACCCCTTCAAACATGCTTGACAACACCAGCCCTAACCTTGCCTTCTCGGCATTTATCTTTTCGATCTTATCCTTTATCTCCTCGGACATGCGGTTTAAGGACCGCGCCAATTGGCCTATTTCATCTTGCGAATAAGCCGGGGCCTTTTTAGAAAAATCCCCTCTGGCCATTGCCCGGGCGATACCCGCCATTTCCGTGAGCGGCCGGGATAACGATATAGAAACCAGGAATGTCAAGCCCAGGCTTAAAAACAATATTCCGGCGGCGCCTATTCCAACCGTCTTACGCATCTTTGCCTCGAGGGATTCTATCTCGCTCAGGGCAACCGCAAATCTCAATACGCCTTTGGCCCTGCCTTTACCGAAAGGAACGGCAATATAAAGCATATTTTTTCTGATGGTATAACTAAAACGGAGGCTCTCCCCAAACCCCTTGTTAAATGCATCCCGGACCTCAGGCCTGTTGGAATGGTTCTCTACCGCAGCCAACCTCTCCTTGGTGATATCCGTATCACCCAGAACTCTGCCATCGGAAGAAATAACGGTTACCCTTAAATTAAGGGTCTTGCCCGTTTCAGAAGCAAAAACTTGAAAATCAACCGGAGAAAGCGGGTTATTTAAAGACGCCTCCAGAAAATCCCGCCCCAGGAAAAGTTGACGCTTGATATTATTGCGGAGGTTATTTTCTATGTAGGAGTTCAGATGGACAATATAGTAAAGGTAGCCCGCCGAAATTGCCAGGACGGCTATAACGCAAAAAACAAGGACCAGTTTCCAATGTAGCTTAATCCGCATCGTCCTCCTCGAATCTATACCCCAGACCGCGGATTGTTTCAATCGCCCTGCCTAACCTGCCGAGCTTTTCTCTCAAGCGTTTGATATGGGTATCAACGGTACGGGTATAAATATCGGCATTTATATCCCAGACGTCAGAAAGCAGCCTCTCACGAGACTGCACCCGTCCTGCCCGTTCAATTAGAATAACCAATAGCTTAAATTCTATCGGGGTAAGCTCAATCTCATTATTGCCCACGGTAACTTTATGCTTCGGCACATCAATGACTAGGCCGCCTCTCTTAATGGTATCTTTTGCGGCCTCCTCGGGTTTGCCTCTTCTTAAAATCGCCTTAATACGCAAAATAAGCTCCCTGGCGCTGAAAGGCTTTACCATATAATCATCCGCGCCAAGCTCAAGGCCAACAACCCTATCAACCTCTTCTCCTTTGGCGGTAAGCATAATAATAGGGGTGTTTTTAAGTTTGTCGCTTTGCTTTATGAGACGGCAGGTCTCAAAGCCGTCCATCTTAGGCAACATGATATCCAACACTACGAGGTCCGTCTTCTGCTTTGCTAAAATTCCAAGCGCATCCTCGCCATTATCAGAGATAAAACACTTATAGCCGTTCTTTTCCAAGTTGTACTGCAGCAATTTTGAAATATGCCTGTCGTCTTCAACTATCAATATTTTCTCTTTCGACATCGTAACCTCTACCTTTTCTATTCTCTCCGCGGCAGACATTTACGCAGACCCCACAGATATACTGGTCCGTTAAACGCTGCTTCTGGAAACTTTTAAGCTTCTCAAAACAGAGAAGATGGTCAAACGAGGCGCTGTCTTCCTTTATTGCGCCTGCCGGACATATTTTAACACAAAGCAGGCACTTCCCGCAGTCTTTTCTTAAAGGGCTATCTGCCTCCAGAGGCATATCGGTAAGGATGGAGACGAGGCGCAGCTGGCTTCCGAATGAGGGATTAACCAAGAGATTATTCCTGCCTACCCAACCTAATCCTGCCAGATAGCCGATTCTCTTATGCGAAAGGTGCCCCTTCTGGTTCTGCCAGTCTAATATCTGGGAGGCAGGAACCGGAAGCGCACGGTAACCCTTGCGTTGAATGTAATTGCAGGTTCGAAGAGCTGCTTGGTCAAGAAAGGCATTGACAGTGCGGTAATGATGGAAATAAATCCGAGTGGGCGCATTCTCAATATCAGAGAGTATTGCCGAGGACAACCTCGCCCCCAGCGATACCCCTCTTTTGAGGCCGGCCAGGGAACGTTTTGAAAGCGCGAAGTCTTGCTTTACCCCGGAGATATCGGCGACCCCAAAGAGGTCCACCCCCATATCGAGGCAGAAATCTTTAAGGGCGCTGTAGTTTTTGCCTTTGCTCATTGAGCTTCCTGAGGTACACCATTAATATCGCAACTGCTGCCGGGGTCACCCCTGAGATACGGGAGGCCTGGCCAAGGTTTATGGGCTTTGAGCTTTTAAGTTTTTCACGAATCTCCCGCGATAATCCGCTGAGAAGGTTATAGTCCAATTCCGCAGGCAGCCTTATCCTCTCCAGGTTCCTGAATCTCTCTACCTCGGCAAGCTGGCGCTGGATAAACCCAGAATATTTTACTTCAATTTCCATCTCTCTTCCAATACTTTCCGGAATATTCCCAAGCAACCCCACTCCCCTTAAATCCTCAATACTTACCTCAGGCCGCCTCAAGAGTTCTTCTAAGCTAACCGCCTTTTTGAGGGGAGGTGTTGCCTGTTTCTTGAGAATATCGTTTATGCCGGAGCCAAAACCAATGCGCTTTTCTTTTAAGAAAGCGATTCCCTCCTCAATACTGCGGGATTTCTCTTCAGTCTGGCGATAGGTCCAGGAATCAACCAAACCGACGCCATAGCCGATTTTGCGTAACCGTAAATCCGCGTTATCCTCCCTTAGGATGAGGCGGTATTCGACGCGCGAGGTAAACATACGGTAAGGCTCATTAGTGCCCTTTGTAGTTAGATCGTCGATTAAAACCCCGATGTAACCCGAGCTGCGGTCTAACACCAACGGCTCCTTCCCTTTAGAGCTTAGGGCAGCGTTAATACCGGCAATCAGGCCCTGAGCAGCTGCCTCTTCATAACCGGTAGTGCCGTTGATCTGTCCGGCCAGATAAAGATTCTTGATTAACTTCGTCTGGAGGCTCGGGTAAAGCTGAAGAGGATCAACCACGGTATGCTCAATGCCGTAACCGAATTTTAATACCTTGGCGTCCTCCAGCCCCTCGATGGAATGCAGCATTTCCAACTGCACGTCCTCGGGGAGGCTGGTGGCCAGGCCGTTGGGATAAACCTCTCTTGCGTCGTATCCCTCAGGCTCCAGGAATACCTGGTGCCTGGCTCTCTCCTTGAATTTTACAACCTTGTCTTCAATGGAAGGGCAATAACGCACTCCGGTTGCCTGTATTACCCCGGTATAAAGAGGGGAACGGTCAAGGTTATCCAGTATGAGCCGGTGCGTATTTTCGTTAGTATAAGTTATATAGCAAGGTATCTGCCTCTGTTTAATCTCACGAGTGGAAAAAGAGAAAGGCTTGGGAGGATTGTCTCCTTCTTGAGCCGCAAGACGCGAAAAATCAATGGTATCCTTATCCAGGCGGGGGCAGGTGCCGGTCTTAAAACGCAACAGCCTAAAGCCTAACCTCTTCAAGTTATCGCTTAATTCTACGGCAGCAGGCTCGTCAATGCGCCCGGCGCTGAAATGCTTAAGACCTACGTGGATGACCCCGTTTAGAAAGGTCCCCGGAGCAAGCACTACCGCGGAAGACTCCAGCGCTCCAGCAGCATCCGTAAGCACTCCTTTGACGCTGCCGTCTTCCACTATCAAGGACCTTACATGGGCTTCCTTTACCTTGAGGTTATGCTGACTGCTGACTGCGGCGCGCATATAATTCTTATACAGCTTGCGGTCAATCTGGCACCGTGAAGATTGCACTGCTGCGCCCTTGGAAGCATTCAGGATGCGAAACTGTAGGCCTGAAGAGTCTGCTGCGCGGGCCATCTCTCCTCCTAACGCATCAATCTCCTTGACAAGCTGGCCCTTGCCAACCCCGCCGATTGCCGGATTGCAGCTCATCTGGCCGATAGTTTCTGCGCTTAAGGTTACCAAAAGCGTGCTCTGCCCCATGCGACTTGCTGCCAAAGCTGCCTCTATACCGGCGTGCCCGGCCCCGACTACTACCACATCATATGTATCCATTTTTAACGATTTGTCCGGGAGCTGAAGAAAGGAAGCCCCTTAAGGCTTGACTTCTATTTTCTGAAGAAATCTTTCGGTTTTTATTATACCATTGCGGTCGGAGTTTTTCTGGAATATTTTTTTTGCTACCAGGAGACTTTCACGCGCCTCTTGATACTTGCCGGTATTATAATAAGCCTGGGCAAGAAGAAGGTAGGCATCAGCATCCTCCGGGTGAAGTTTTAAAGCGGCGAAAAGATAGGCTATGGCTTTTTGAAAATCCGTAAGCGCAAAGTATATCGCGCCAAGGTTATAATTGATATCGGGGTCTTTGGGGTTAAGCTCCCATGCCTTTTCCAAAGAAACAGCCGCGTCTTGATAATTCCCCTTCCTCATGTCGCGGAATCCCTTAAAAAGGTATACGGCACACTGCTTGCTGATGGAGCCATTCTTTACTCCTTCCAGGACCCCCAAGGCGCCGTTGATATCGGCAAGCTCATCGTTAAATTCTCTTTGGGCCTCCTCAAAATTTCCTCCCGCGGCTAAATCCATTCCTTTTTCGAAACCGGAGGCTGAAAGACCCGCCTCATTCGTTTCGCCGCTTGAAAAAGCAGAATTATCTTCAGCAATACTCTTTATGTACTTGTTCTCGAAATAGACCTCGCTGCTGTTGTATTTTATTTTTAGATAATCCGGCGTTCTTTCTATTATCTTGCCTTGTATCTCTTTGCCGGATTTAAGCACAACGGTATCCGCTAAAGCGGTATTGAAGAAAAAAACGGCGAACATTGACACCCAAAAGATTTTTCTCATTTCTAAGTAATTAGTCGTTATTACTGCCTCGGTTCCGTCCTAAGAACTAAAAATACTGCGTTTTTGTAACATAATCTTTAAGAAAATGCAAACTTTTCGCAAAAAAAAAGGCGGCTCCCGAAACCATGGTATTTCTTGGAATCCTCCTATATTTAAAAGAATTAAGCTGGAAAGGGAGTAAAAAATATTAAATTTACCCTGCTATTAACGTGCCATATTTACAAGGAGAGGCATGATGTCGCGGCCTTTTAATGCGCCGATGGAGCCGAGCTTCGAGGACTTCTCGGAAAAACTCAAAGAACCGTCGGGCTTGATGTTCCCGCCGCAGACCAGCAAGGGCACCGGATCGGCAGAATGGGCCTTGATGGCGCAAACCGTAGAATGGTCAGCCGTTACCGCTACGATAGTATCGCTAAGGTCAAGGCTGGGAAGGAGGTTGCTAAAAAAGAACTTGTCGATCGCCTCGATGATATCCTTTTTCTTCCTGTAATCTCCGTCATGGGCAGGCTCGTCAGGACCCTTGATATGCACATAGATGCCGTCGTAAATCTTCAAGGACTCCAGGGCCACCTTTGCCCAAACCGGATAATCTACGTCAAGGTGGCCGGTGGATTCCGGCACCTCGATAATCTCCATCCCGGTCAAAAGAGCAATCCCCTTCTCCACCGGCATCTGCACAAAGGAGCCGAACCTAAGCTTGTAGACATCGCCCATCTTAGGGAATTTCGGAAGGCGGTCACCGGCATCGCGCGATAAAATCACATTGGCCGGGAGTTTCCCTTCGGCAAGCCTCTTCTTATTCAGGGCACATTCATTGAGGACGAGATTGGACTTTTGGGTAAATTCATTCAGGAGGTTCGCGGCCTCCGCTGCCTCGGAGGAATCCTCATATCCCGGCATAGGCGCTGAAACGGAAACGGTATTCTCAAATTTCTCCTTGGCTACGCCAAATACCCCTTCGCGGTCATAGGCAGGGTCGGTATTGGTAATCCAGCCTGATAACTTGGAACGCATCCCGCGTATCACCAGCACCCCGCGGTGGCCGATGGTGTTCTTAAACTCAAATGTGCCGTTGGTAAGGGCGACCTTGGAATTTATCTCCTTGGAAAGCGCGGTGGCCTCTTCGGTAACAAGGTTCCTGCCTACCCGGCGGTCCTTGATGGCTTTGCCGTCAGCTCCAACAGTGGCGAAATTCACCCTGAAAGCCACGTCTCCGTCATTAACGCTTAAGCCCTCGGCAAAGGACTCTAAAGGACCCCTGCCGGTATAATACTTGTGCGCATCATACCCCAACAGGCTGATTACCGCGATATCGGATTCGGGAGCAATGCCCTCCCCTACCGTATAGACAAATCCCGTAATGCCTTTTTGCGCCAGGCGGTCAAGATTAGGGGTAAGCGCAGCCTCAAGGGGGGTCTTGTCATCCAAATCCTTAAGCGGCAGGTCCCCTAAACCGTCCAGCACAATATATAATATTTTTTTCATTATTTACTCTCCTGCCCTAACACTTTGAAAACCCGCAGGCATGACACTTGACGCAGCCTTCCTCATGCCGCAGCGCACCCCCGCAATCAGGGCAAACCCCTACGATATTTCCGTGGGTTTTATTATCCTTCAGCTCGCTGCCGTCCTCGCTGGAATGCTTCATGGCTACGCTGGCAGCCTCCACCTCCTCGGGAACAACATTTACATTTGCGTTAACCAGTCTCTTCTCAACCACCCGCGCAATGGCGTCTGCGCAGGAGAATATACGCTGCCCCTTTTCCCAGGAAGGAGAAGGGCAACGGATATTGCGCAACTGCTCAATTATGGATTTTACCTCAATGCCCGAACGGAAACCCAGCGAAACCAGGCGGCCGATCGCCTCCAACTGCGATGCGGCGCAACCGCCGGCCTTGCCCATCTGGGTAAAAAGCTCGAAGGGCTTTCCCCGCTCGTCAACGTTGATAGTCACGTAAAGGTTGCCGCAACCGGTGGAGACCTTGGTAGTAGTGCCGATAATCACCTCCGGACGCGGCCGCGGAGCGATCTCTTTATTTACGGGCTGCGCTGCCGCTTGCCCCTCGGATTTAGCATCCTTGACTGTCCCAATATTCAAAACCTGCTCCTCGCGGCTCCTGTCGCGGTAAATGGTAATACCTTTACACCCCAGCTCATAAGCCAAAAGATAAGATTTCCTTACGTCATCAATGGTAGCCTCATGCGCAAAATTTATGGTCTTGGAAGTAGCGTTGTGCACGTATCTCTGGAAAGCTGCCTGCATACGCACGTGCCACTCCGGCGAGATGTCGTGGGAGGTAACGAAGATGCGCTTGACGTCTTCGGGAACCTCCGGGATATCCTTGAGGCACCCTTTATCCGCAATCTTCTGCATCAGCTGAAGGCTGTAGAAACCGCGCTGGCGCGCAACCTCTTCAAATATGGGGTCCACCTCCAGCAGCTTATCGTTATCCATGACGTTACGGTGATACACTATGGCAAACAAGGGCTCGATGCCAGAAGAGCATGGACCTGCGATAATACTGATGGTGCCGGTAGGGGCAATGGTGGTAAGAGTGGCGTTACGCACCTTGATGCCCTTTTCCTTCCTGTCATAAATACTGCCTTTATATGCCGGGAAGGCCCCTTTTTCTTTTGCCAACTCCTGGGATTTTTTCGTCGCCTCATCCAGGATAAAAGCCATCACCTTCTCTGCAAGGGCTACCGCCTCTTCGGAATCATACGGGATACCCAGGCGGATAAGCAGGCTTGCCCATCCCATCACGCCTAAGCCTATCTTGCGCGTCAGCTTAGTGGCCTTCTCAATCTCCGGCAGAGGGTACCTATTTACATCGATAAGGTCATCCAGAAAATGCACTGCCAGGCGGCTTACCTCTTTGAGTTTCTGCCAGTCTATCTCTGCGCGGCCGTTTATCTTCCTGCACATGCGCTCAAGGTTAATCGAACCCAGGTCACAGCTCTCATAGGGCAGGAGAGGCTGCTCTCCGCAGGGATTGGTGCTTTCAATCCTCCCCAGTTTCGGGGTGGGGTTTTCCTGATTGACACGGTCGATAAAGATAATGCCCGGCTCGCCGTTCTTGTGCGCCTGCTTTACAATCAACTCAAATACATCCTTGGCATTAAGGCGCCCCACTACTTTCTTCCCGCGAGGGTCAATTAAATCGTAATCCTCCCCTGACTTGAGTTTTTTCATGAAATCATCGGTAATGGCGACCGAGATGTTGAAATTGTTGATGGACCTGTTATTCTCCTTGCAGGTGATAAACTCCAGGATGTCCGGGTGGTCTACCGCAAGTATCCCCATGTTTGCGCCTCGGCGGGTACCCCCCTGCTTTACGGCCTCGGTAGCGGAATCATAAACCTTCATAAAGGAAACCGGGCCCGATGCCACCCCTCCGGTAGTCTTGACTACCGAGTTCTTGGGGCGAAGCCGCGAAAAAGAAAACCCGGTCCCTCCACCGCTCTTATGTATGATGGCAGTGGCCTTTAAGGTCTCGAATATCGACTCCATCGCGTCATCGATAGGCAGGGTAAAGCAGGCGGAGAGCTGCCCCAGATCCCTGCCTGCGTTCATAAGGCAAGGGGAATTAGGAAGGAATTCCAGCGCCGTCATTGCGCGGCAGAATGAATCCGCCACCCCTGCTACCTCTTTCTCTTCTGCGCCGTAAAGCTTTTCCGCCTCGGCAATGGCCCGAGCCACCCTACGGAACAACTCTTCAGGGGTTTCCACCACTTCTCCTTCGGTATTTTTTTTGAGGTAACGCCTCTCTAGGACCTTCAGGGAATTTTGGGATAATTTCAATGACATGGCGCGCTCCGCGTTAAAATGTTGATTGATGATCGATAGAGAAAAGTATAAATGTTATTGCAATGTTTGTCAACAAAAAAATACAATATCTGGTAGGTGATCTGTTTAAATATACAACAAGTTGTATTATTTCCCGAGCGGGCGGCAGGATTCCCGGATCACGAGTTCCGTCGGCAAAACCCTTTTTTTAGGGGCGTTATCCTTGCTTTTGGAATTCATGATATTGTATAATTCCTTGACGCTCTCCTCTGCCATCTTTATTAACGGCTGTTTCACGGTAGTCAGGGCAACCGGTCCATAAAGCCCCGAAGGGTTATCATCAAAACCGATAATGGATAAGTCGCGCGGTATCTCTCTCGCCATTTCTCTGGCTACCGCCATCACCTCCAGCGCCATAGAGTCTGAGGCTACAAATACCGCGCTGGGAGGCTCCTTCATCTTTAAGAGCGTCTCTGCTGCCTGGCGCGCCTGGCCGCGCGAGTAATCAGTTTTAAAAACCAATTCCTCCTTGAAAATGATGTTATTCTTATCAAGGGCCTTCTTGTACCCCTCAAAACGCTGTGCTGCCGCCTGGGTTACCAGGTCGCCGCTGATGTGCGCTATTTTCTTATGGCCGAGGCTAATGAGGTAATTCACCGCAGCCTCGGCCCCTCCGACATTATCCACCGCTATACAACTGACCGGAAGGTCCTGAAGGTAATTATTAATAACGACACAGGGGATGCCGCCTGCGACAGCATCCTCCACCTGGGCGCGGTTGCCGATAATATCCGAGAATATCACCCCTCCCAGGCCCGTTAGATTCAACTGGGTGCGCGTATCCGTAAGATGCAGAAGGAGGTCAAGTTTGAGCGCTTCGCAAAGTGTGCCGATGCCGCGGATTAACTCCAGGGCGTAGAATGAATAAAATACCCCTTCGTAACGCGGTATCACCAGGGCTACGATGTTGCTCCTGCCGCTGGCAAGCTGCTGCGCGAGGCTGGAAGGCTGGTATTTAAGCTGCTTCATCACCTCTAATACCCGCCGCCGGTTCGCCTCCTTGACTGAAGGGAATTTATTGATGACGCGCGAAACCGTCGTAATGGAAACCCCGCTTAAGCGGGCGACGTCATGAATGGAAACTGCCTTGCCGGAGGTTGGTTTTTTAGTGCGGGTCATTTATATGAAGACTCTGTTACTTTATAATATCGCCTACCTTGATGGGGGTCTTTTCTTCCTTGATGTCACAGGCGGTAATACCCTTGCGCGCCTGCACCACCTCGATAGTCCCCACCAGTTTCCCCGAACGGTAAACATGAAAGATATCTCCGATCTTCAAACCATAATCCTCTCCCAGGTCAATGATAATGAACCTGCTCTCGCGGTTTACCTCGAGTATCCTGCCAATCCCTTCGGTGGCGGCTGAGATGCGCTCTGCAGGCGCAGGCATTTCTGAGCCGGGCCGCACCACAATCGGTGGCAGCTCCACTGATTCCTTCTTGGGTTCGTTTGTCTCTGGTTCTTCTCCGCTGCGGATAGCCTGAAGCTTCTCTTTGACGTCTCCCATCTGGTACATCTTACTCTCCAGCATTGTTCCCATCTCGTCAAACTGCCGCTGGAGGGCAGCCTTATCTTCCTGGAGCTTCTGCAACTTGTTCTCCAGGTATGTCTTGCGGCTGCCAAGATACCTCAATTGTCTGCGGAGAGAGGAATTTTCCTTCTTGACGGCCGCGAGGTTATCCTGGATTTTCATCTTGGCGTTCTTTTCCCTCACCAGGTCTATGCTGATGCTATCCATCCCCTGCACCTGCTGCTCAAGAATCTCTTTGTCGCGGGCAAGGTTCTTCAAGTCCAACTCCAGGGACCCCTTGTCGCGCTTGAGCTGTTCATTTGCAATCTTGAGCCTCTCCAATTCGCTGCGCAGCCCCTCCACCCGCACCGAGAGGTCCGTTTTATCCTTCAATACCTTTGCCCAATAAGACTCTTCCTTGGAAGATGCGCTCTCGGAGACCCCTTGCCTGGCCTCGCCAATCTGGTCTTTCAACCTTTCCTGCGTTGCATCCCTTTCCTTAACCAGGGCCTCATATTGTTTCTGGAGCTCGTCCCTACGGGATGCAAGTTCATCCTTCTCTTTGGCAAGTTTATCCAGCTCTTCCTTTAAGGCACCGAACTTATTCTCAATCTCCTTTTTATCCTTAATGCCATCCTCGACCTTTTTGGCGAGAGAGGCATTTTCTTCTTTGAGGGCGTCCCTGGCGAGCTCCGCTGCCTTGCGGGAATTGCAACTCTGGAAGTTGGCAAAGACGCTGATTAATAAGGCTGCTGCCAGGCCTATTGCCACAAACTTTATCTTATCTTCCATAAACCTTCCTTCATCTTTTAAGCTATAGCAGGCGCGCGAATATCTTCTGGGCCACCAGGCTTGCCGCCCCCGCTGCCACGGCGTTCTCCCTGAGGGCCGAATAAATAATCCTTAGGTCCTGCGTCTCTTCCCTAAAGGCCCAGTCTTTGACAGTGGAATTTACGGCCTCCAAGAATCTCTCACCGGCATCCTCCAGTCCCCCTCCGATAATGACCGTTTCGGGGTTCAACAAATTCACGAGATAGGCGATCTTGATGCCTAACCTCTTGGCAGCCCTCTCTAATGCCGCAACCGAGGTAGGATCGTTCTCCTGGGCTGCGCTTAAGATTGTCTTGAGCTCGAGACTGGTCGAATCAACCGAAGTCATTTTAAAGAACTTCTCCGCAGCCCTATGGTCGCGGGAGAATACCGTCTTTAAGTCCTCCGTTATCCCGAGGTCGGTCTCCCAGCGTTTCAGGAAACAGTTATTGCCTATTTTGCAATTAAAGAGGTCGTCCTGGCGATAATTATAAATGGAGACCTCTCCTGCATAACCGTTGGTGCCGGTGTAGATTTCTCCGTTGATGATTATACCACAGCCTACCCCGGAAAACATATAAATGACATTTTTGAATTCGCGCTCGATGTCCATCCATTGCTCTCCGAAACAGGCGCAGGTAGCGTCATTCTCTATTAAGACCGGCAGGTCGAACTCGTTCTCAATAAGCTCGGCCAGCGAGAGGTCAACCGAGGCATAGGTATAATAATGGTCCATCCTCTGCGGCCAGTGGATGGAGCCGTCCTTTTTATTAATGAGTCCTGCGATGCCGACCCCGATGCCCTTGATATTAGCAGTGTACTGCTTGGAGCGCTTAAGGATCTCGCGGATAATCTCCAGCACGCACTCCGCAATCTCCTTGACGTTGGCGCGGGGCCTGGCAATCTGGGTCTTGGTAAGAATATTGCCCTTGAGGTCTACCAGGAGGCCGACCATATTCATAAGGTTCAAACCCACGCCTATGATGTAACCGCCGTGGGGGTTTAGTTCTATTAGGGTGGGACGCCTCCCTCCTTCAGATACATCGAGCTCCTTCTCGTAAACAAGCTTATTCTTCAGGAAATCATCGATGTAATTGGAGACGGTAACTACGTTTATTCCTATTTCTTTGGAGATGTCCGGCCGGCTGATAGGGCCTTTTTTCCTGAGGATTTCGAGGATCCGGATGTTGCGTCTTTCCTTTTCGCTGAATTCCTGTTTTTGCAGGTCGATATTCCTCATCCGGCAGAATTAGTTTTTTTGAAATATGTCCTTAATTAAGACTTATTTATACTATTAAATATACTATAAGTCAAGTATTTTTAAGAACTAAGGATTAGGGGGTCCCGGGGGAATCGTAAACATCCACGATATCCAGATTACGGTCAACAACCCCGCTAGCGGAGACTATTACCAGGTTTACCTCCTTGCTTCCGTTGTGGATGTACTGGGTAGTAAAAGCGGACTGGCTGGTGTCGGGCTTGGTCAGCCCCCGGCTATCCGGAGCTGTGGATGAATCATTGCTTACATCATGATAAGCCCCCAGGTGCCCTGACCAGAGATACTGGAATTCCGGCTGCAGGCATCCGTTATCGCCGTAATAATAAGAGGAACTTATATTAACATCCTGGTTCCTGGGGCTGCGGTAAGGATGGCAGTTCAATTCAAATTTAGTGCGGTCAGACTGGACATCCTGCGGTCTTAACGAAACATCTATGAAGGTCTTGAGGTTATATTCTATCGGCCTGGACCCGTCCAGTTCAGCAATCCTCTCGTTGGCAAGCGCCACCGTTTCTCTAAAACCATCCCCGGCCTTATCCTTAAGAGCCAGGTAATAACGGCGGGCTTCTTCATTCTTGCCCTCCCACTGCGCCAGGAGCCCCAGCTGATAGATGGCTGAGATTACCTGCGGGCTGACCTTATCGCTATCGGATAATTTTGTAAAATATCCCCTGCCTCCCGAGATGTCGCGCATGATATAGGTCGTGATGATTCCTAATTTATACTGCGCTTCGTCATTTTCTGGGTTATCCGGAAAAGAAGCCACGAAATCCCTGTATCTATCCTTGGCCGCAAGGAAATCTTTACCTTTTTCCAGGTTGAACGCGCGAAGATACATCAACTTCTCATCAAGGGCTTCTTTACCCCCCAGTTCCTCTATTCTGGCAAATACC
Source organism: Candidatus Omnitrophota bacterium (assembly GCA_041650795.1). Classification (GTDB taxonomy): domain Bacteria; phylum Omnitrophota; class Gorgyraeia; order Gygaellales; family Profunditerraquicolaceae; genus JBAZKK01. The sequence continues at coordinate 25,331 of JBAZKK010000005.1, forward strand.
TTCTCGGCATAAAGAGGGTCGTTGGGCCTGTTGTCGCCGTAGGAAAATTGCCTCGCAATCTCAATCAGCTCCGGGGCAGCCGCAGCACCTTGCGCCTGCGCTATCCTTTCTATGTAAGCGTCGTAAACGGCCTCTGCCAAGTCCAGGTTGCCTTGGCTGTAGAAACCCAGGGCGGCCTTCTTTATTTTTCCGCTCTCCTCGCCGGGCGCAACAATTTTAGCGACGTATATCTTATATAACTGACGGGCGTTCCCCTTTTCATTGTAAGATGAAAGCTCATCCGCTGCGGTTTTTATCAGGCCGATATCAGCCGCGTTTCCGGCGGCATACTCCTCGGTTTCAGCCATTAACCCTGAAAGCTGTAATTCTCTAGCCGGGTCCTGCTGATCCTGGTAAAACCTCCAGAGTAGAAGACGGCTTAAGATGCGCAAGGGGTCAGCCGTTGTGGTCCCCTCAAGCACCTTTGCGATAGAACCGGTTATTTGAGTGCGCCAGGAATTCTGATTTGCAAAATACTCCTCCCATAACTGGTTATCCTCCAGGTACTTTAACTGCCTGTAGCGGGCAAGGGCAGTATAATAATCGTTCCATAATGCCAGGCCCTTGTTATCGCCGCCGCCTACAGAGGATAACGCCGTAAGAAAACCGTCAAAATCGTTATTGTTAAAATAAAGCTCCCCCAGTTCATTAAATAGGGCGTGAAGCTTGGCGCTGTCTTTAGTTTTGTTTATCTCTGTGACTAAAAGGCTTGCCTTTTTTTGCTCGCGGCTGTCTAATGCGAATGCCGGCATAGAAAGGCAGACTAAAAAAAACAAAACAATGATGACGGTTCTGGCTAAAAGTGTTTTCATTTTTTACGCGGGGGGTCAGTGAGGACGGGATTCTTCCAGAATTCCCTGACCAGATAATACGCCTTGCGGGGAATGCGCCTGTCCAGCCCGGATTCGTCCTCTTTGGACAATGCCACAATCCCAAACCATTCCTCGTTCATATTCTTGTTATTAGCGGCTTTGATGTCAAAGTAATAACTGGGGTTGGACCAATTGGATTCGGCATCGTGGCGGCTCCATCCGTCGGCATCATATTCGTTATGCTTCCACCACTCATCCGCCCATTCGAACATCGCGCCTCCGATGCAGTTACCCGCGCCGCCCTTAGTGGTAGCGAGGTTCTGATAAATCTGCCTCCACTGCGCCTGGAGGAAAAATGCCTGCATGTTCTGGTCCTCTTTCCCCAGATAAGCGTCGTAGCTGTCTGCGCCGAATTCAGAGATGAGGATCGGACGGTCAAAGATGCTTTTTAAGGAATTGAAGATATTGCCGAAGCCCTTGCCGCGATAGATGATGCATGCCACCACGTCTATATCAGGCGAGACATCACGAGCAACCTCCAGCCCCAGGAGCTCGCCGTTACCCAGGGCCACCGGGTGATTGGGGTCGATCTTATGGATTTCAGCTGCCAGCTCATTCACGAAAGAATAATACACCCTGGCGCGCATCAGGTTCTGCTTTGCGGGGTCGGTCTCCTTATCTATTTCATCGGTGGACCATGGGTTGACCTGGCCGAAACAGGAATAATTGTTTTCATTGCCCAGGATCCACATGAGTACGCCGGGCTCGTCCTTATAGAGCCTGACCATATCAAGAACTTCTTTCTTAACCCTCTCCTGGAATTCCTTTCCGCCGTAAAGAGGGCAGGGGTATTCCCAGAACCCCAGCCAGTGCCCCATGACGGTGCGTATGCCGTAGATATTATACATATCGCTGATGACCTTCTTGACACTGCCGGGGTTATTGCCGGCTTTGTATATGCGCACGGTATTGACGCCCATCTCCTGCATTAGCCTGCCGTCTGTCAACCAGGGCTTATTGGGGTCTGACCACCAGTCATAATCCTGCCCTTTGCCGATAGGAATAGGGTTATAACATACCCCCTTTACAACATAGGGCTTGCCTGCTGCCATCAACTCATAACGGCTGCCTTTAAATTTCTTAACCCAAACTGCGGGCTTGGGCCTGGAAGCCATCCCCACAATGAAAAAGCAAAGCGCCAAGCAAGAAGCCGCAAGCAAGAACACCTTGCGGCTTCTAAACCCTTTTAACCTGACCTCTAACACCCGGCTGCTAACCCCTGTTTTTTTATTCGTATTTGATCTCATCCAGGTAGAAGGTCGCCCCTTCGGGATTGACATCGGCGTTGGTAACCCAGCAGAAGCCGCCGATAATATAGGACATATCCTTGCCTTTTAGGTCAATGGTGTATTGAGTCCATTCCTTGTTTAATATCACCGGCCCTATGCTGGCGGAATCGGAATCAGAATATTCCCCCATAATACCGCCGATCTTAAACTCCTCAATTCTCTCCCCGCCTTTTTCTCCGCGCGCCCAGAAGGTAAGCTGCTTAGCGCGGGAAAGGTCAAAACCGGCGTCAACAGTACCCCAGTTATTGGGAGGGTTCTGCCAGTAGACGCCTGCCCAACGTACCCCTTGAGCGGCTTTAGCGGTATATACCATTTTAATGCAGCTGTTGCCAAGATAAGGGTCCGTATTGGAAGCGATATCAACCTTTACATCGCCGTAGCTGCCCATAAACCCTGAAGGAGTAAAATGGTTGGTTATGGAATTTCTGTCGGCGTAGACGTAAAAAGGCATGTTCTCCACCTTGTGGTCCTCGGGCTTCATGGTAGGGTCGGCCTCGAATTTAATATCATCCAGATAAAAGGTGGCGCCCTGAGGGTTTAAATCAGAGTTGGTAACCCAGCCAAATGCGCCGCTGATATAACTTAGGTCCTTGCCGGCAAGGTTAATCGCATATTGTTTCCAGGTATCGGTGAGCTCAACCGGGCCGAACTTAACCGCCGCGGTATCGGGATAGGTCCCCTTGATGCCTCCGACCATAAATTCCCTGATAACCTCGCCGCCTTTGGCGCCCTTGGCCCAAAAGGTAAGCTTGGTCATGCCGCTAAGGTCAAAACCGCCCTTCCTCGTTCCCCAGTTATTTGCGGGATTCTGCCAGTAAACCCCTGACCAGCCCTGCCCCTGGCTGTTTTTTGCGGTGTATACAAATTCAATGCCGGTAGCACCGCTATGAGGGTTGGCCATGTATTGATCGTTAATCTTGATGTCACCGACATCGCCCATAAACCCCGAAGGTATATAATGATTGTCCCTGGAGTTTCTATCATTGTAAATAATAAACTCCTTGGGCGCCAGGGTTGCGGCGGAAGACCCCTCTTTAGCTGTTTCGGATGAGGTCTCTGCCGATAAAAGACAGGTCGGCAATGCTAAAAACAGGACTGCCAGGACTAAAAACATTCTTTTCATTTCCTACTCCTCCTTTTTCATTATATTTTACCAGGGACGGTTCTGAAGTCAATCCTAAAGTGTCCCCTTAGCAACACCTTTGTTTCGGGTCCAGAACCTCCCTAATCCTGATCTTGATGCCAAGCCTCTTTGTAGTAATAATACGCCTGGCGCAAATGTCTTAGAAAAGGGCTCTCTTTACCGTTGCCCTGGCCGCATACCCCCAGCCACTCCTCGTGCATATAGCCGTCTGGAAAGGGCCCTGTAAATAACCCCTTGGTATCATGTAGTGAAGGCTCGTAGGCCTTCCACCATTCATCCAGCCACTCAAAAACAACCCCTCCCAGGGCATTACCGGCTCCCCCATGGAATGCCATATTGGCCTCAATATCTTCCCAGGCTGCGCGGTGGTACTCTGACTGCAGCCGCTCTGCCTCTTCGGGGCTCTTGCCGTCAGCGTGAGCAGGACAGCCGTATTCCGTAATGAAAGCCGGTTTATCCGCTTCCTCCTTTACCTGCCGGAAGAGAAAACCAAAACCGTAATCCCCGCGGTAGGCATTGGTGCCGAAGATATCAATGTCAGGGCAGTCCTTGCCGAATTTATCCAGGAAGAGTATATCGCCGCTACAGATTGCTACCGGGTGCTCCGGGTCAAGCCCCTTAATACGAAGGGCTGCCTCGTTGGCAAATTTGAAAAAGGCATCCGGTTCTTTATCGGCATTGCAGGCAAAACCGTAAACATTCTCATTACCAAGCAGCCAAAAGAGGATATAGGGCTCGCCCTTGAATTCCTCAACCATCTGGGTTACCGATTCCAGCATCTTCTTCTTATGCTCGGGGTTACTATAGTCCGTGCCAGGATACCAGGGCGCGCCGGAACCGATGGCGTATTTGCCGAGGAAATCCCCCATGATCACCCTGATGCCGTATCTGCGGTAAAGTTCCCGCAACAGTTCCTTGTTGACCTTGGAAGGATGATGGTAGAGCCGGATGGTATTTACGCCCATTTCCTGCATCAATCTAAAATCACCCACGGACGGCTCGTTTTTATCATGGGCGCTGTTGTTGTTGGCGTCCACAAAGGAATCATAGGGCCCGTCGATTTTGCCGTTCCTGTTGAAATCTTCATACATCCAGTTGCCGAGCGTGCCTTCATCCGGAGATTGGCCTATCTTGGTGGGGGTATAGGTAATGCCTTTGATAATATAGGGTTTACCATCAACCAACAACTGCCAGTCACCGCTCTCGTATTGGACAAGATGCACCTTGCCTTCGCCCAGGCGTTTCTTAATACCCAAGGGCTCCGGATTCGGTTTGGGCTTGGGTTTTTCCAAGGGGCGGATCTTGACGAACCTGCCGGGATTGACCATCGCAACGTCATTGGAGACATCGTTATCAAAACCGTTGATAATCCTGATGTCTGCTCCTTCAAGGCGGTAACCCAATTGTGGGTTGCGTTTCAACAAAAAATTTATCTTGGAGATCGCGGCCTGCCCAACGTACCAGGGGGTCTGCCAGTAGGTCCACCCGTAGCTGCCGGGAAAATGCACGACGATGGCGTAATAGCATTTGATGGCGTGCTCGATAAGGCCGGAGTTTTCCAGGATCAGGCCGGTATAGAACAATTTTATACCCTTGGGTTCCGAGCAGGTTGCCCATTTCAGAAAAGCTGCCTCCAGATCCGGAGAATGCACAAAATCCCAGACATTACCATCCAGCCTGTTTTCTTTCTGCGCCTTCTTGAGCGCCGGGTCACGGCGCACGGATGAGGTATTGGGGTGAATCCCTTCCCCCACTGCCGCGCTTAACCCCTGCTGGTCGCTGATAATATAGGCATAATCTTTGGTAGCGGCATCCTTAAACTCGCCGTATTTGGAATAATCCACAAAATCCTCTTTGCCGGGGTCATAAAGGATAACCTTGGTGGCAAGCCGGCTAGGTCTGTTTTTATTTTCCATCTCAATAGAGCCGGTCTCAATCTTCTTGATGCTCTGCTGGGCCGCGGTCCCCAGCTGCCAATACCAGCCGCGCTGATCCCAGGCCTGGGCGTAAGGGTATTTATCGGAGATCAGCTGGAATATCTTCTTGGCCTCTTCTGTTTTTTGCTGGCGCAGCAGGCTTTCCGCCTGGATAAAATAGGCCGTAGCCACGTCGTTCAAAACCGCCACCTGCTCAATCTCCGCCTTGTTCCTGGGGAGCGCCTTCAAAGCGGACTGTTCCCTGTCCGCTTCCTCTTTATACAGCCTTATGCATTCGCCGGTATAGCGCAGGGTCGCCTCCGCGTCTCTCTTGCCGTGCGCCTCCCAGGCCTTATCAATGAGCTCGCCGCAAGACGGCTTGACCTCTCCGGCATAAAGTTTGTGTAATGTAAGCGGCCTGATGTGCAATGAAAAAAAGACGGCGAGCCACATTAATGCATGGCGCATTATCCTTTTAACATTATACCGTCTTTTCATTCTTGCCGCCTGTCTCCTTTTCGCCTGTCTTCTTCCATCCGCCTCTCTTCCTGGCCTCGCCTTTCTCCTCTGCGCCGCTCTACCTGCGCGCGGATCTCGCCCGCCTTGGCTTCGGTGATGTCAAAAGTCAGGATAATGAAAATCGCGATCAAAGAGGTAATGATGGGTATCCCGATATCGCAGACCCTCATCCAGAATAAAGAGCTGGCCGATTGCTCGGCGCCAAACGCGATATTGAAGCCGGTCATGTTAAGAAGGATGCCGGAGATAAGCGAGGAAATCGCCAGCCCCAGCTTTACCATCCACCAGTAAATAGCGCCGAACAGGCCTTCCCTGCGCGTGCCGGTCAGGAGCTCGTCAAAATCGCAGACATCGGCCACCATGGAGCTGACCAGCGTGAAAAGCGACCCCAGGCCAAAGGCGATGAAAGGGGCTGCAATCAAGAGCCGGTACGGGTAATGCGGATTATACCCTATCCACTTCAGGGCGTAACCTATGATAGAGATAGAGATGGTTATCAAAAAGGTGTTGCGCTTGCCGATCCTTGTGGAGAGCCAAGTGGCTATAAAAATGACGCAAAAAGTGCAAAGAGAACTAAGCGAACCGAACCATCCCAGAAGCGTTCCGCCTTTTGAATAATCGCCGTGGTAAACATAGAAGAAAATAACATATGCCGTAAAAGCGCTGGCAAGCATAAATCCGTTGAAGATCAGGAAGGTTGCCACGCAAAGCTTGACGAACGGACGGCATTTGAAGGCGCTCGCAAACCCCCTGAAGAAATCCCTGGTGATATTCCAGGGCCCCTTGCCTCTTTCAGGCTTGGGTATGTCGGCGAAACGCTCTTTGATAAAAATTGCCGGCAGTATTCCGCCCAATACGATAAAGACGCCGAGGATTATCGAGAGGACCCGCGCGCCCTGGACAATATCCGTAAACCAGGACTTGTTGTCCATAATCTTGAAAAACCAGGGGGCGATCACCCAGGCAAGCTGGCCGACAAAATTGCTGGCTGCCTGCAGCCTTGTGCGCTCGTGATAATCGGGCGTCATTTCGTAGCCCAGCGCGATCCAGGGGATGGAAAAACAGGTGAATCCGAGAAAATAAAGGCTCTGGAACGCCGCGAAATACCAGAAATAAAAACTTTCGCTGTGCCCTTTATAGAACTGAAACATCAGCGCAAAAAGGATGCCTCCGGCAATCGCTCCAAAGAATATAACCGGCCTGCGCCTGCCCCATCTGGTCCGGAAATTATCCGAGAAATAACCTGTAGCGGGATCCGATATGGCATCGAGAATGCGGGGGATGGCCCCCACCAAACCCACCAAAGCGGGATTCACGCCTAATCCGATGTTCAAAACAATAACCATCGCACCAATGGCGGCGGATTGGATGCTGTTAACCAGCCCTCCTATGCTGTATGCTACCTTTTGCAAAATTGGGATGCGGTCTTCGCGGGCCGTAAGATGGCGCTTCGGTTGAGCGATCGTCTCTTCCATTAACTACCCTCCTCTTTCCTTTTTAACTGAATTGGCGCTCCTGCCTGACGCAGGCAATTATGAGTGTTGCATTATAACAAATATAACCGTTGCAAGCAATAATTATTATCCTCGTCGTAAGCATCCGGCCGCCCGGCAATCAGCTCAATACCGCTCCGGAGGATATCCCCTTCACGATATACTTCTGCATCAGCATATACACCAGGATGATAGGCAGGGCTGTTATAGTCAGGCCGGCCATCAAAAGCGGATAATTGGTCAGAAATTCCCCCTGGAATACCATTAATGCCCGTTGGAGAGGCATAAGGCTCTTGGTGTCGAATATTATCATCGCCAGCACGTATTCGTTCCAGACATTCAGGGCGTTAAAGACCACTACCACCGCCAGTACCGGTCGCGCCAGGGGCATCGCCACATGCCACCAGACCCCGAACTTGGAAGAACCGTCAATCCTGGCGGCGTCTTCCAGCTCCCGTGGCAATTTATCAAAAAATGTCTTTAAAAGGAATATGCTCATCGACAATCCGACGTTTATCATGCACAGGATATAGCCGAAGGCAGTATCCCTCAGGTGTAATTTGTTGAGGAGCACATAGAGGGGCACGAAGCTCCCGGGCACAGGGATCATCATTGCCGCCATAAATATAAAAAAGAGGACGTTCTTGCCTGGAAAGCGAAGGCGCGAAAAGGCGTAAGCAGCCAGAGAAGCCACGATAACTATCCCGGACACAACCGACACCGTATAGAAAATGCTGTTTAAAAAATACCGGCCGAAACCGCCCTGCTGCCAGGCGAGATAATAATTCTCGAAATGAAAACCATGGGGTATAAACGACATATCCTTGAAGATGGTCTGCTGCGTCTTCAGGCTCGAAGAGACCATCCACAAGAGCGGGAAAAGGCAGGTTACGGCAACGCTGATAAGAAAGGCGTGTATCAGGATATTGATGGCGGTTTTTTTAGCTCTGTAATATAAACGCGTTCTCATGACATCAAGCCTGCCTGGCGTATCTTGAAAAGCGATACTGGATGAAGGAGATCGTCATCAATATTGCGCCGAAGGTAATGCTCTGGGCGCAGGCGTAACCGAACCGCGAAGAACCCCGCATTGCCGCCAGGATCCGCAATACCGGCACCTGGGTATGGTATGCCGGGCCACCGTCGGTCATGGCAATAATCAAAACGAACCCCTGCATCGTCCCCAGGATAGTAAGTATAGCCACCAATACCACTACCGGCACCATCAGAGGCATAGTAACTTTGCGGAAACAAACCCAGGCATTGGCGCCGTCTACCCGCGCCGCTTCGTAGAATTCCCGCGGTATGGTCTGTAAACCTGCCAGGAATATCAGGAAACCCCAACCAAACCCTTTCCAGCAATGCACGATCGCCACCGTAGTCAGGGCGGTATTGGGGTCTGAGAGCCAGTTTCTGACAAGATTGCTTAACCCTAACTGCCCCAGCCAGTTATTGAGCAGCCCGTAATTGCCGTCTAGGATCCATTGCCACACCAGCCCCACCACTATCTCGGAGAGGACAGGCGGGATGAAGAATATCAGGCGGTAAAAATTCTTCATCCGGATCTCGCGGTCGCAGGCCCAGGCAAGCAAAAAGGCGAGGGCGTTCTGGAAAGTCAACGCAATGAGGGTGATGTACCCGGCATTAAGCATCGCCCCCCACCAGATCTTATCCTGGAGGATTATCTCTTTAAAATTGCTAAGGCCAACGAAGGCCTTGGTAGGAAGGATACCGTCCCAGCTGTAAAGCCCGAGCTGGAACACCCAGATGAAAGGTATGATATAGAATACCGCAAAAATGGCTGCTGCAGGCAGGACAAAAAGATAGTTCTCGAAGGCAGGCTTAATCCTCAACGCGCCATCTCTCTTTCTTTGACCATCTCTACCTGCGCCGCTACCTGCTCCGGGGTCTTCTCGCCGATGATGATGGATTGGATGCCCTTGTCAAAAGCCTCGATTACCTGCGGATACTCCGAAATCCCCCAAGTATTGGGGTGCGTGGTTATCTCCATGTCGTTGGCGAACTCCGCCATAATAGGGGCTATGTTGCTCAAGGAATCCTTGTTGGAAGGAAGGTTATCGGTGGCTTCGGCCAGATACACCTGTTGGTCGCGATCCGTCAGCCATTCCAGGAATTTCACCGCCCCTTCCTTATTCTTGGAACGGGCATTTACGATAAAGGACGAGCCCGCCCCTCCCCAGATGCTCATCGGGAATTTATCCGATGCCTTCGGAGGCAGCATCGGCGCATAATTCAGGTTCGGGTTCATTTCTTTATAGACGTTGAGACACCAGGAACCGTTAAAAGCGAATACCGCCCTTTCGTTGGCAAAGAGTTGTTCGGCATTTTTATTAACCATGGTCACGATGCCGCTCGCCAACGCGCCGGAATCCTGCATCTGTTTGAAGAGCGTAAAAACCCTTACCCAATCCGGGTCGGTGTAAGGAACCTTGCCCCTGATAGTATCCAGGATCTTGTCCTTGCCCATAATATTAAAGGCGTAATCATTCGCGAGGCAGTCAATCATCCAGATCTCGCCCCATCCGGAAACTAAACCCTGCATATTATTATCTTTGATTTTTCTTCCGATCTCCAGAAATTCCGCAAAGGTCGCAGGCGGCCTGTCAGGGTTAATCCCCAATTTCCTGAATAAATCCTTATTGTAAAGCATCTGGATGGTCATGATATCTACGGGGACCCCGTAGATGCCAGGCGTGATGCCGTAGGCGTTATCGGAAGAAAACTCGTTGACTGCCAGGGCTTTGGCAAAAAACCTCTTCTGCCATGCGCCGCCAGAATCCTGCATATAGGGGGTGAGGTCTAAGATGTGCCCTGCCTTGATAAAGGAAGCGAAGTCGCGCTTTTCGCCGAGCAGGCCGAAGATGTCCGGCAGGTTATTTCCCTGCGCTGCGGCGCGCACCTTCTGGGAATAAGCGTCCGAAGGAGCGTAGAGCTCAAAATTCACCCGCACCCCGGTCCTGGCTTCATATCTCTTGGCTAATTCTTGGAAGGCAGGATCGCGGTCAGTCATCCAATGCCAGACCGTAATGGTATTACTTGGTTTTCCGGAAATTTTCTGTCCGCAGCCTGCGGTAATTAATAATAAAAGAAGGAGGGCGGTTGTTAATACCGGGGAATTTCTTTTCATGCGAATTTGCTCATTATCTCACTTCAGGGGATAGAATATTTTGGAGGGATACTACCCCGCCATAAAAATCTTCCTTACCTTGCCATAAGTTGCCTGGGCGGTCAAGGCATTTGGCTATTGATGTTCCTCCAGCCACAAGACACGCGCCAAACCCATAAGTTCTGCTCTATCCAGACGCACGCCGATACGCTTGTTACCGATGCCGGGATTGGCGCCTGCCCACATTACCCTACCGCGGGTATAAAGCGGCTCGTGCTTGTCAGGTATATTCAGCCACATCTCCAGAGGGGTCCTATTTGTCAATTCCTGGTTAGTTACAAAACCCACGCCGTTGGCGCTGATATCAGTCGTTTCTCCCACGCCTTCGCTGCCGTCAACCGGATTTAAAAAACGCACGGGCAGCCGGGTATTTATCCGGGCGAATACTCTATTGTCTTCCATATCTTCACCTCCTTCCTATGAGTATTTTTGCTCCGTGGCTGATTTTTATCTACGGTAGTTATTATAGCACAATTTGCTATTTTGGCTACTATTTTATTTTATTAAAAAATACTTATGCAAAGGGTTGATTTAACCTTAAAACCCTCGAAAAACCCATTAGTTCCGGCCTCGCCAACTCTACTCCGATGCGGTATCTGCCGTCAAACAAGGGCCTGGACCACGCCACCGAACCTTGGGTGTAAAGGTCAGCAAAACCATCCGGAATATCCAGCCATATCCCCAAAGAAGTGCGGGGCTTCAAGGGTTCGCTGCTGATAAACCCCACCCCCTTGGCGCTGACATCGCAGGCCTGCCCATGCCCAACCTTGTTTGCATCCAGGTCCATGAAGCGCAGGGGCAAATCTGTAGCGATGCGCTCAAACAGCCTCTTATCCTTTACCAATATCCTCATCCATGCCACCTCCTTTTTCCTTTCTCCGTGGCTGTTTTTAAGATACTGTCGCGTTACCTGCCATTCTATTCAGTAACTCGGACATTTTAATGCTGTCTCTCGCGCTATCCAGAACCGCGGCTGCATCAAAACTGGGATGATGCCACTCTGAACCGCTATTAACCTTAAGCACCTCGGCTCCGGCTCCGTTCTCGTTAAGAATGCCCTGGATTTCTTCTCTGGTCAGGGAGCCAATCGGAGCTACCAACATTGCGTATTGGTGTTTGTTATTATATTTAAAAAATACGGAAAATGTGGGGTCAATATACATCCACGGGCGATTATCCTGATACATTACTATAGCGTGATGCGGCCAAGGCGCGGGAGTAAAGCTTTTCACTTCAATATTTATAAATTCGATGCGCCTCGGCCCCTGGGATGAAATAACAAAGTCGTAACCGAGCCCATGCAACTCCTGCTGCAGCAGAAGCGCAAAAACCGTTGCGCCGTCGCAACAATCAATATTATTCCAACCATAGATCTCTTCCATGGCCTGGAGAAAACCTTGGCGATGGTCAGTATCGTCCGGACTCTCCATCTGTTTTATAAACTGCACCGCTTCATCCTGAAGCCGTCTATTGGATTGCTGGAAATCGGCTGGCTGCACAGAGAATGATTCTTGTTTTGCCGTACCGGTCGTAGCGGGAATTATCTCTTCCGGATGCGAAGCTGAGGCAGAAGCGGAAGGTGCCTTAAATCTTAACCCGGCGTAGAATTCCTTATATAAATTATATAATTTCTCGGCTTCTTGCTCTCCCATAACACCTATTACCTCGCTCTTTATTTGAGAAATAATTTTTGATCCCTCCAAGCCGACTGCTTCAGCTAACAGCAGCTGTAAAATAAGCGCAGATAAAATGACCGGGTGCTTCTTGACCAAACCAACTAATTCATCGTTTTTGAAATTAAGCCAATTTTCAAGAGCTATTTTTGCCCGAGGCTCAAGCCCCTCACGTACCTTTTCTCTTCCAAGTATCTCTATAGCAACCCGGTCGGCGATTAATTCTAATAAGTTATTGGTAAATCTCCCCTGGTCCTGCTGGCAACCTCCGTGATTAACAAAATCAAACTTATTCCATTCCAAATAAGGGTGCCTTTGCATATCCTGCCCTAAAGCCTCACGTTTAGAAATGACATCTAACAATTTATACAAATCGTCTGCGGGATCAAAAACAATGTGCCCAAGTTCATGGGCAAGATATAGCCGTAATTCTTCATCTGATAAATTAAACTTTTTACCGTCAAAGGAAGGAAGAAAATTCATAGCCATAAAGATGCCGGGGTCGGACGGACTCCCCATCAATGTTACTGCCATGTCTATCTCTGGTTCCGGCTCATAAGAAAACCTGTGTACCTTCTTCAAATTTATGCCGAATTTACGCATCCCAGCATAAATTTCATTCAGATACACTCCAATCAATCTATCCCAGTACAAGGTTTGAGCAAGTAATGCGATTAATCTTTCTTCTTTGCCTCTTGTAAATTCGAAGAATCCAGAGATATCGCTAAATCTGGTGTTGGTTAAATAACATCCCCAGAGGGCCAGGGCTTCGTAAAAATTATCTGAAGAAACCAGGGGATCCTTCCTTAAACTGCTAACAAATTCCTCGGCAATTGAAGTAGCTAACACCAAATAACCATCACCCTGTTTTTCTAAGGCATAGAGCTCGCTTCTGATGGGGTTACGGATGCCTATCTGGGTTGCCTGGCGGTGTGCTTGTTCGTGGGTTCTGATTTCGCTAAGGAGCGTGTCGGATTCTTTTTCGGTGAGGACTTGGTTCTTGATTATTTCATGGAGCAGTGACTGAAGCTCTTCTTCGCTGGTGCGGTCATTGGCAAGGGGATGGAAAAAGGCGTTGCACCTCTGCCTTGGGCTTGGAGAGCCTCTTGTGCCGTTTATCCCGGCTGTCTTCCACAAGGCTACCTTATAGCCTAATTCATATATTTCCTCATAATGCGCTGCCTGGGGTTTTCCGGCCAGCCTAAGGAATTTAGCAAATAGCCACTGGAAGGCGGAGACGAAGTTGTGGTTTTTCCTTTCCTGCGCAAAAAGAGAAAGCTGTTCTGCCTTTTCTGGTTGACTTTCTTGCGGCGGCATCTTAGGGTTGATAGCAGCGGACTTGTGTAAAGTGACCTTCCAGTCCTGGGGTTCTTCCTCAAACAGAACGTATTCCATGTCGTTAAGAAAACTCAAGGCTTTATCCTGGAACTGCCTCGAGACCAAAAGAACATCCAATTCCTGCCTTTTGAACTGGAAGAATATAGGCAGGCGCGCTTCGGGCCTTAGATTAAAAATATTACCTATTCTATAACCTGGCTGCAAATCCTCTTCTAAAATAGCGGCGGTATCTGATATGTCTGCTACGATGACAAACGGCCCCGGTTTATATTTTTCGATCAACTCTAAAAGCCGGCTGATCTTGACTATCTTAACGTGTTTTATCCCGTGTTCGGTTAACCAGGATAATGCCCTTTCCCCTGTGCCTGCCATGGCATTAATCAGGGTCTGGCTGGATTTATTGCTTCCCCGCCCTGCTTTATCCCTTTGATATTTAAGATACTCTTCCAGGGGCTGGGGGCCTTTGGTCTGGATGTAATTTAATGCCCTCATGGCCTTGCGTAACAATGCCAGGCAGTAAGAAAGCTCTCCGGCAGGAACAAGCAAGACATACGGGTTATTGAGTTCTTTAGCTATATCTTGTGTCTCATTGATTAAACTCTCAATCCTCTCCAACCTTTTCTGGCTTATAGGAGCCGAATTGACAAACATCAGATTAACATCGTCTAAATCCAGAGTCTCTTTCAATTTCAGGTATTCTTGACGGCAATAATAGCTAAGGTCGCTTAAAAGATTATCCATGGCGCCCCCCAACTCCTCGAGCGCCTCCGAAACCAACCTCTTTAAAATACCTTTTATCTTTTCAATATTCTCCTGGGCTAATAAATCTTCCTCGCTATGCAAGGGAGCCTGCTGCGAGTTGAATGCCAGACCGAAAACAAATGGCAAGGCAAAACCCAAACCATAAGTTCCATTTTTTAATAACGCGTAGCCCGCCAAACCGGAAAGGATTAAAGTAAATAACGAGCCAATGGCAAGGCTGATACCGCTTCTTCTCTGAATCAAGCGTTCCAGCCCTTCATCCTTAGTACCCCTGCCTTCGAGCACATACCATAAGCCGGGGTTACCAGCGCGCCCTAAGATATCGTTTTCATTAACCTCGGGCCGGTAAAAAATAATGATATCTGCCTGATAACCGGCCGGCAGATTTCCGATTTCGCCTTTCTTGGTTGTCTGGGCAATAATCACGTTTTTATCAAATTCTTCCTGCATATTTTTTGTGGTTGCCCTACCTTTTAAAACTCCGATTCCGATGCCCAACGGCCTCAGGGATCCTGTCAGGGCCGAGAGAATCTTATCCGCGCTAACAGACTCATAAGCCACGATTAATATCTTTAAACCCGGCAGGCGGGCATTATTCTTCACTAACCCTGGCACATTTCTAACTATCCAATCCAGCTTGGGATGCTCCAGAAGGTAACGCCCATCCTCCGCTGCGGTGTCGATGTCTCTCAATAAAGAGGCAACATTCTCTTTTATGGAATTAATCTGAGCGGAGTACTTGGTAAAAATACGCCAGGAGGCAAAGAATCTTCTTGTCGCCAGCATTATCTCATCGTGTTCTTCTTCGTCGCCGCCTTTAAATGGCGCGATGAGGTTATATTCTCCCCTGCGGTGCCTGCACTGTGCCTCTTCGGTAAATATCTGCCTTACCTTCTTGGGGTTTATGGGTGAAGTTAAAAACTCAGCCTCCAGCCTTGCATCAATCTTATCATCATTAGACAGGTATCTTGACAACTCCTGCCAGGACAAGCCTAAATAAGCGCCAACTACCCTCCTTACCGCCTCTTCCTTTCTCTCCAGGTAGTCCTTTAACTCCGTCACCCCAGACTGCTCAAGGTGCTCCAGCGCCAGGTAAATTATCCACAGGAAGCTTACATCCGCTAAAGCATTCTGCCTGCGGCGATAATCCTGGGATATATTCTCTCTTATAAAACTCTTCATCTGTTGGTGGCGGCTAAAGCTCATCTTCTCGCGGTGCTCTTTAAGATAATCCAAGACCTCGGGAGTCAGAGGATGCTGCATCCGGCCGGGGCGGTAATACGGGGCGTATCTCTTAAGAGCCTCCAGCCCATCACAATACATTTCCTCCAAAGCATCCAAAATATTCTGCCAACGTGAATCAGCAGGCAAAGAGAGGAGTTTTACTATCCTGCCTGTATCGGAGTCCTCCAAACCGCGGGTTTTTCTTTCCAGCCGAAGGCATTCCTTTTCTGCTGCCTTACGGAAAATATTACCCTGTCCTTCAACCTTGAAAAATCTTCTTGCGTCAACGTATTCGGATATGCCGTCGTTCCACTGCGCTTCATTACAAATACAAAGGCACCCGTCGGCATTCAGAAAGGGGTAGATTTTATCAATAAATTCCGGCAGGCGTCTCAGAGGAATCCACAGTTTTATAACGTTGTTTAAGGCAATAAAATCCACCTTACCGTCAAAAGGCAGAGGTTCCCCGCTCATAAAATTGTAGCATTGGAATATTTTCTCCCTAAAACGGATATCATCTTTATCTCCGAATATGACTTTAAAATTCTTAATCTCTTCATCCAGGCCGGGCTTCTCCCCGAAAAAATGCGCTATGGCCTTCTGGTAGGTTCGGGCTCTGGCAGCCTTGATATCCGTAGCGTCTAAATCCGTAGCAATAATTTCAAAATCATCCCCGCTTAACCCCTGCTTTATAGCTTCAGCCGCAAAATGATAGGCCTCTTCACCGCTGGCAGAGGCCGCGAACCAAATCCTGATTTTATCTTTGCGCCCTGCCTCTTTCATTCTGTAGATTTCCTGAACTATAAATCCTACCTGGCTTTTGACCTCTTCGCGCTCAAAAGAGGTATAGCTGACATCCACCACGTTATCCAGAAAATCCAGAAACCCTTTATCCTGGATAAGGAGTTTCTCAAGGACGCTGACAAAAGGCGCTCCCTCGTGGATAAACCACTCATCCGTATAGTTGTGGCGGATGGCCTCGACGTTTCTTAAATTACGGTCGCTTCTGCCGTATATCAATATGCCGGTCTTGATATATACATACCTAAAGACCATCTTAAACATCAGGCGGTCAAACAGCTTGAACGCGATAGGGATTAACTTTTCTTTAATATCGGCATATGTAGCTTCGCCGCCTAAGCCCTTTGCAACATTAATAATCGCTCTTTTCAAACGCAAGTTATTAAACACGGCCTCGGCAAGCTGTTCTGATATCAAACCCAAAGGCCATAAAAGAAAATACGTCGCCGCAAAACGCAGGTTAAATATGGCACAAGAAGCAAAAGACGTTTTAGTGCCGATTCTACACGATACCTGCTCTTCCAGCGCCGCGCACTTTTCATGCGGATAGCCTGATATAGCCGCAGTTTCATGAAGGATAGTCTTAGTTAATTCAGGGAGGTTATTCAGGAAGGCTGGATTGATGACAATGTAGCCGCGGTAGTTAAAGCCGTATAGCCGTATGCCGAAGAAAAACAAAAAGCTAAAGAGCCACTTTGGTCCAGCACGAATAAGTCCTTTTGCAGCTATTTCCTCTGATAATCTCTCAAGGCCATTTTCCCCTGCCTGTCTTAAGGCCTGGGCGGCTGCCTGGGTTGCCTTGTGGTTATCTGCCCCCCCAAAACCTCTGGAGAAATTATCGGATAACTTATATACTAGAGAGGTAACTGCATTCAATACCGACTTCTGCCAAGGAGGCAATTCTTTACCGTTCATAGTGCGGGTGGAATCCGTAATCCCAGTTGCCGCAGCATTATTCAACGATTCGGAATACGGAACTGTCGTGCCTTCTTCTCCCTCTATACCGTCAAAAGAAGAATTAAGCATAAGGTCGCTCAACGCCTCTTCCTGCATCTTTAATAATTCATCATAGGTAACTACTGATATGCCTTTAGAATTGACATATTCTACTATCTGCCTGAAAACATCTAAATCGAGCTCAGTGTAAACACTGGGCTGGCCTGGAGTAAATTTATGGAACAAGAGCCCTAAGGTGGCGTTGTTAGCAGCTGCTTTGTCTATCTGAGAGATTGTTTCAGCTAAGGTATCATTTGTTGCCGCATTACCATACGCATCTACTTGTTCAGGAACAAAAACATATAACTTATAAGGATTAAAAGGAAACTGATAGCGTCTTATCTCATCGTTTGTTTCAATTTGATGAGAGGTAAAATGGTTATAAATCATCTCCAGGGTATCCTGGTCATATCTAAAACGCGGGGAGGTATATGAATCAGCAACAAAACCCAGCATCCTTAATGTATTGGCGTTGCCAAAAGTCTCGTAGAATTTGACGTAATAGGGCTCATTTGGCATATCGTCGACCCCGGAATGGGTCCCTATCTGGTTACCTTTAGCAGCCAGCTCCCGGATATCCTGCAGGCTCATATAACTGGCTGTCTGGTCATTGCCTTTGGCCATTTCATCCCAAATGGCAGATGGAATAATATTGTAAACCCCGCGATAACCGTATTGTTCCAATATATCGGTTGCCTCTAACGCCGATCTCCATCCGTCGTCAAAACGGAATACAATATGCGGCTTATTCAATAAGTCCGCGGCAACTGAATCAATCACTCTGGAAAAACGCACTCCATCAACGTACACATTCAATGTTCCGTTATATCTTTGGGCCTTAATTGATATGCTTATAAACCCCACCTTCTGGCTGGAAGGAGAGTATTGCCGGGTAATATAATCTATGCCCTTAGAAGATAATAACGCATAAGGCAATCTATTCAAATGACTCATGTTATTATCGTATTCATCTATAAACAAAATAATCCCTCCGTCATCAAGAGTCTCGGCGTTAATCATAGCTTGCAATACATAAGTATTTCCGGAATCGACGTGGATTAAATCAGAATGCGCTTCTCCGGACGTTGTAATACGCAGGGAATTTTTCGCTGAAGGGGCTACCCCGTGATTATTATAATCTATACTCCAGCCTTCTAACGGTAATGTCCATCCCGCAGAGGCATTGCTTTTATTGTTAAGATAATCATTGATACTCTCAAATTTTCTTTCTCCTTTGGAATAAGCATAATATTCAATATTAGTTACAATATCTGCGGAGATTCGCTTGCTTGGCAAAAACAACATGAAAAACGAAGATAAAAACAACGGCAATACAATCAAACCGGCATAAAAAACTCTACGTAAATAACCGATCTTATTATCTGCGGGAAAATGCTGCTTCTTGCTTTTAACGGGCTTGGCGGATGCTGAAGCCTTCGGCGAAACCGACCTGGTGGACCAGCCGTTATGCCCTAATGTCAAAAAAGCATAATAGTTGAGCGGGCCCAAGACCAGAATATAGAGATACATATAAGCCACCCCGTAAATAAAATCTGATTTGCCTTTCTTAGCGAGATAATAAAGCGAACAAAGAAACGGCACAAAAGATACTCCCAGAATATACGACCAGGCCATCGCTCCATTGACCAGGGTATTCCAGATCAAAGCATAGAAAATAACTGCCGGTGAGAAAAGTGAAATAAATACCGATAAGTAATAAGGAACAGATACGGCAGGATTTTTCTTCCACATAAAGCGACTGGCTACGGTCAGGGATTCTCTCCCCCAGGACCTCTTCCAACGCAACTGCTGCTTAAAATATTGCCTGAATGTCTCCGGAACGATAGTTGTCGCCTTGGCCTCGGAATGATAAATTACTTTCTTGCCTTCTCTCAATGTAAGATTGGTAAGGTTGCGGTCGTCGCCAAATGTGCATTTCTTACCGTGGAATTTCTGGTTTTCAAAATCAGGCAATATATCCAGGAGGTATTCGCGCCGATAAGCTGAGAAACACCCCGGGCAGCAGGATACCGCCCCAAAGACGCTCTCCGCCGCTTTAAATATTCTAAACATCACATAATACCAGACCTCCTGCATGCGGGTTAAACCATTCTTATCCCAATTCACCACCTCGGTATGACCGGCAACCGCTCCTATCCTTTTATCTATCAAAGGTTGCACTATTTTATAAAGAGAGCCTTCTTCCAGGCGGCTATCCGAATCCACAAATACCATAATCTCACCCTTAGCCTGCCTAATCGCGGTCCCCATGGCTTGCCTCTTGCCGTGATTGATATGGAAGTTAATCACCCTGACATTCCTATAAGGCCTGGCTGTTTCTTCAATAACTTTTAAGGTATTATCGCGAGAGCCGTCATTTACTACAATAACCTCAAGTTTATCCGCAGGATAACCGGTGTTAAGACAACTGGTGATGGTTTCCCTGACGCTTTCTCCTTCATTGTAAGCAGGGATAGCCACGGTTACGGAAGGATAATAATTTGCTGGCTTGGGAGCGCGATAGAAAAAAGATGTAATTATGCGGCTAAAAACATAGACTACCGTAATAATGCCGTAATTTTTAAATAACCAGGGGAGAGTGGAATGCTGGACAGAAGTATACTTAAGATAAACTATTGCTAAAAATACAGCCCCTGCTACAATTACACCGGCCAGGGTGGAAAATTTTAAAGGGCCTTTTTGGGAAACTTCATTTGTAGCTGAAGGGCTTGGTATATCAAGAGTATTTTTTTGTTGAATTCTAAGCCTTAATTTAAGGGATGGCTTTTTATTGGCAAATACCGCAGCTGCAATTTCATAAGCCAAGGACCTGTTTTCTCCTTCGCTTGCCCCTTCTGGAATAATAATATAGGCGTCTCCATTTCGGCGGCAACGCACAATGCCTTTTGACCACGACGGCGGAGCGCGCACAAAATTTATCTTACCTAACTTGACCGGCCTTACGGTAATCTTTAATTTTTCCAAATAAGCTACCGCCTGCTTGATTTCCGGAGACTCAACATTGATCTTTTCCCAATCCTTAAGCAGGCCGTGCCGCAGCTGAGCCAGGTTTACCGCTCTGTTTACCGCTTGCTTAGGCGATCTGTTGGCTTCGACAAAATGATGCAGCGATAACCCGCGCACAAGCGAGGTCAACTCTTTATCCTGATTTTCAAATAGCTCCTCCTGCAATACCCTTAACAGATAATGCGGGCTGCTCTGCCAACCCGGTTTCCAATTCTCTGCGCGGATAAATCTGATGGTACGGCTGCTTAAATTAATACGGGCTTCTTCTCTTTGGATGCCCACTTTAAGAACCCTGTTTTTCAGCTCCATTCTCAATGCGCCTGTCTGCGCCAGATGCTCGCCTATTTCATGGAAGATGGCAAGGGGGTTATTTAGGACGGCTTGTTGTACCGCAATGAGTTGCGGCTCAGCCATGCTAAAACCGAAAAGGTCTCCTAAAATACCGGAGAAGGTGTAGAACCTAGGGGGGGATTTCTCTAAATTCTCCAGAAAAGCCTCAAGTATATAATTCCCCTCATTGTTTTCATCGTTGAACAAACCTTCCAATGACCACCGGAAGGCCTTATTGCTGCTTCTGACAAGTTTTAATTCTCCCAACTCGTTGCCGCTCTTTACGCTTATTACCTTCGCAATCCTCCTGCCTTCTTCCTCTTCGCTTACCGTATTTACCGCAGCTAACTTGCCTATCTGGCCAGTTGTCTTTTGCTTGTCAACAAAAAGCACCATGGCCTTGCCCCTTTTTACATTTAACCCCGCCTCCTCTAAGGCTGCCGGGGCTTTTACCCAAGACATTGAAACTGCCGGAAGAGATAACTCTTCGGTCAATAAGTCTTTTACTAAATCATACCCCACAGAAAACATCATTATGGTGTTTTCATCTGTCGCCACAGAGTAAAATTCTTCCCCGACATCAATAAGGTCTAATCCTGAAATAACCGAACCGTCGGAAATAACCTCTACCTTGTTTTCATCCAGGAATTTTCCTAAGAATGACGGCTGCCTTACTTCGTATCTATCAAGTAATTTCTTTAAGTCCTCTAAATCATAGTTATCATCGATGGGCTTGGCATTTGCGGCAATCACCACTTTATAGCCGAGCTTCAGAACCTCCCGTATTAAGACTAAACAATACAGCACCTCTCCGGAGTTATCAACGTTAAAGAGCACGGTTTTATTGATTCTTTCCTTTTTGGGCACTTTCAGGAGGCGTTCGGCAACTTCCTGGGCCTGGTCAAGCGCAAAGTATCCTTTATCATCGATCATATTCAAAACCCCGTTGACAGTCTCACCATAATGAATATTCTGTAAAACAGTATTGAACTTCCTTGGCGCAAGGCTAAGTTCATCGTGAAATGATTCCGGACGCCGGCGGTCAAAGAAGTTGAGGTTGGCTAAAGCTACTGTTTTCATCGCCAGGCTTAGGCGCTGATAGGCGTTTGGCGAAGAATCCAAAAGCCTGATTAAGTCCAGGCTTAGGGGAAGGGCATCCTCATCTGATTCTCTCTTAACCAGCTCAAAAGGCGACTCGGCATAAACCCAAACAATCTGCCAGAGTAACGCCTGAACTTCATAAAAGGTGAGCCCGTCTACCCAATGGCTTTCCATAAGGGTCTCCACGGCAGCCCAAACCTTAAACATAAATTCAGCGGTAAACCGCCTGTCATCGTGCAGTTCAATAAATAAATCCCTTGCCGCAGAAATACTCTCCATAATATGGTTACCCAAGACAGTTACCGCGTCCTCGTGCCTGGATTTGATCTCGCCGAACGTCAAGGGGAGCTGCTTTCTTTTTCCTCCGGCAATAAGGCTATAGCGGTTTATTGCCCTAAGTGGCTTAAATCTTAAAGCCAATATGCCGTTTGCACCTTTTTTCAATTCATGGTCGCTAATAACGCCCGTTAATTTTATCTTCTGGTCTGAAGTAACTATGTTAGAATAAGGCCGGATTATCTCATCTTCTAAAAGCCCGGCGTCATCGATTTCGCTCCCCTCATAAAACAGGCAGTTTATGGCTCTAAGCCTGGAGAGCTTGGCATTAGTCCCTACATAGGTATTACGCAAGGAAACTACGGGGCCCAGCACCGCTTCTTTCCTGACCCTGCTCTTGCCTAATATATTCACATAGGAGTGCACCACCGCGCCCGGCTCTACCTTGGCCTCCTCAGAGACATAAATTGTTGACGGCTCGCCCCTGATTACAACCCCGCTTTTGATAAGCCTGGCGTATAGGGGTTTGTTTACCGATAATGACGAAACCCCGTCCTTGTTTAGTTCATTGGATGGTTCAATGCCTATCTCGCGGAGGCCAAAACGCATTTCTTCTCTCCCCATAGCAACGCTCTTCCTGCCCACTACCAACTGCCCGTCTTCTATTGCTGAACCGATAATGATTGAATCGGCAATATAACAATCCTTACCGATTGCCGCTCCTCTTCTTATAATAGTTTGATCTTCTGCGCTAATCCTGGCGTTATCCCCTATTTTAACCTTGCCCAAATAAATCAACCCCTCTGAAGCATCCAGGATTACGTTTTTGCCGAAACACCGCGGGAATTCTTCGGTCAAATGCTTAAATTCTTCAGCATAAATATAGATATTAGCCGCGTCGTTAATAATTATGTTTTTGCCGCTGGCGTATAAGCCGGACAAAAGAACCGCATGGTCCTTAAGACAGACTATTTCCCCTGACATATCAACTTCTTTAGCCAGAATATTATCAATATCAAGCGGCGCGTTTACCAATAGCATCGCCGAATGCTTGGGTATCCCTTTAAATTCTTCAATCTTCTCCGGGTTTTTGGCCATTAAAATATGAATAAAAGGCTTGCGGCTCTGCATCTGCCATAGGCTTTCAGCATTGCCTTGGCCCATAGCAACAACGCAAAAAGTACTCTTATCCTTAAATTCCCTAAGGAAGCTGCCGCTTAATTTGGCAGCCGGAGTTGCGAACATCCTTGAACCGGAAGAAATCACCTTGAGGCGCACCTCTGAATAATTCTTAAAATAACCCAGCCGTCTTAGCTCACCAAGTAGTGCAACGGCGTCCTGAGATGTTATATCATTGATTACGGGGACATCACGGCTGGCGATAACTACGTTAAAACCGGATTCCAAAAGGAAACTCGCCAACAACATCACCAACACTGTCTCTCCGGCGTTATCGGTCAATATAATCACCTTGGGCCTGGCTTCATCAAATATAAACCTAAAAGCGCCCAAAGAAACCATGGCCTTCAGCTTAACCGAGGCAAGTATCTCAAAAAATTCATCAAGCTGCTTTTTATACAGCCCCCGGCTGGCAACTTCTTCTATTTTCTGGATAAGCCAGGATTCTTCGTTAAATCCTGCCTCGGAAGCCTCTTTCTGGAAACGGGGATCCCCGAAATCCATGGCATTGGCTGCGGCGCAGATTACGCAAATCCTCTCCAGCGCCCTGTAAAAAGTGGTCAGTTCGAATAGATAATCCGGCGACACCCCATCCCCCATCTCTTGCTTATATTCACTCCAAGCCTTCTGCACTGCCAAAGGAACCTGCCTTAACCCCGGGTATTCTATCTTTAATACATCAGTGTAGGCTCTTGCCATCTTGATAAACTTACCTATACGGCCGGAAAGCGTAGCCTTCATCTTATCCTCTTCGGGTATGGGCCAATCTAAAACTCCGGCAAAGGTATTATAAATACGGGGGAATATCTTAAGCGCGGCGGAGTTAGCGCGCTCCTTCTCCTCGCGATAGAAATCTCCAACTCCAAAGATATCCTGCCTTTTTAATTCGGCATCATAATACAAAACAAAGGTGGGCTTTGCCGCGTAAAGCGGCTCGTAAATCTTGGCAAAGATGTCGGCGTAAAAACTGACTAAACGCCTGTAGAAAACAACTTGCCTATCCGTCCAATGCGTATCCTTAAAGTCCTCATATTGAATCAATAAAAGCGCCCGCAGGGCTCTATGCATATCCCGTTCAAGATCCCTGACCAGATTATCGCGCTGCTGATAGGTTTTAATCCTAGGCATCTTTTGTCGTAAGGACTCAAACCCGGCATTCAGTCCATTAAGCACCGACTTAACAACATCCTTTTGGGCCGCCAGCTGCGCAAAACTATCCTTAAATTCCTTATCCATCTGGCGGTCATTGCTTAACCCCAGAAGATTAGCGCGCACCTTCCGTAATTCCTCCAGCCCCCCCTCGGAAAAGGCGCTATCAACAAAGGCATCTTTATACTCTATCCTTAGCTCTTCCGGCAATTGTTCCCTGAATTCCTCAGGGGCAGTCCGCGCCATCTCAATATAGGCCTCAATAAACAAATCAACCACTGCCTGTTCCTTTGGCTCGAAGGACAGGTATATTTCCTTAAGAAAATATTTACGCACATTGCGCGGCAGAAACGTCAGGTGGCCGCTTGTTAAAATGTCCGCAAACCCCTTTACGCCTCCTGTGATCAAAGGCGTCCCCCAGAGACCCTTGCCTACATAGTTCTCTTTGGGGAAAATATTTAAATCCAGCAGGAGATATTTCCCTGCCTCTTCGTACTCTATGATATTCCCGCTGAGGCAGAGCTCTTTTAAAGCTCTTTGCAGCCCGGATTGGGATACTCTCCTTTTAAGATTCCACGGCATCTGGGCCGCTATTTCTTCAAGCGTTACTGCAACATTTTCCTGAAAGGTCTGGGCTAAAAATTCCAAAACCCTTTTCTTTAATTCTGCGCCTGGCACATCCGACCTGAAATATGGCGCCTCGCTTGATAAAGCCCCCGCCTCATCTTCACCTTCACGATGGGCCTGCTCATGCAAATCTAAAGCCCCGCGCGTAAACAATGATAGTTTGGATGGCGGGATAAAATATTTTGTATCTTGCCCGGAGGTAGTAGCTGTGGGAAGGAATAAGCTTACAATCAAAGTAACAGTGAGTATCAACGGCGATAAAGGCAGGCCTAAAATATACCCGATATAATACGGAGGGGCACGGATGGAGCGGGAAGTCAGATACAGCGCTCTTTTGAACCAGGTTTCAGCGCCTACGCGCAAAAATCCAAAAGCCACCTTTGGTTGCGAGCAATGCCGCCGCGCCTCCCAAAGTTGCCTGACAGGACGCGAGTGGTTAATGGCTTCGCTGCGCGGCAAAAGCCCCTTGGCGTCAAAAATATCTTCCAAGACATTAATAAGATTATCCG
Organism: Candidatus Omnitrophota bacterium; assembly: GCA_041650795.1. Classification (GTDB taxonomy): domain Bacteria; phylum Omnitrophota; class Gorgyraeia; order Gygaellales; family Profunditerraquicolaceae; genus JBAZKK01. Next base: position 50,782 of record JBAZKK010000005.1, read on the forward strand.
TGGCTCGTGGTAGAGTTGGATCATAGAATACCACCAAATGTTTTTTTACAAGCCGCGCCGAAGTACCGCGGTTGCAGCGGATAACGACATTAATTTTTTCTATTCCTTTGTTATCGAGGTGCCCTTTGGCAGCCAAGGTTTCTATACAAGCGGCGGCTTTAGCCCACTCGCTGCTCAATGTCTTCCCGTCGGTGATTCCCTTGACGCTATAGAGGAACTGCTTGGGGGGACGGTTAAACTCAAGTATAAAAGCATTAATCATACCGGCCCCCTTAAGATTGTTTGCCAAAACGCGGTAGTTACCGTCAAGGACATAGTAAATATTCTTTATAGAAGGGTGCTTCAAAAGAACTATCGGGGCTTCCTGGATTTCCGCATCATTATTAACTATCCTGACTTTATTAAATTCGAATGAATTCCTTGTAGGCACAACACGGCTAACCGGTATTACGGTCTCTGTGATTTCTAACGACGCGCCAAACTTTTTCTCAAGCCTTGCTTTTTCAGCAGAAGCCCGCTGAAGGGAAAAATTCCTCATCAGCCATCTCTTTATATTCCTGGATAGCTTGCCAGGATAAAGGCTATCTACCTCATGCACAAAAATCTGGATATTGTCTATCATAGCCGTTCCTAAGAAGCTGCTAAGCAGGTTGCGCACGGAAGGAAAATAGGGCGTGGTAATTACCATGGTCTTCCTTTCTCCTTCCGCATCTTTCTCCGCTAAAAATTTAATGCCTGCTGTTGATTTCCCCGCAACAAAGTTAATCTTTACGCTACCGATATTTTGATAGTCAGCATATAAAAAGAATAAACCCAGAGTTTCCGCTAGCTCCGGAGATTTAAGCGATAGCTGTTTCCTAATCGAAGCTGCGTCAACAGCGGCAATATGTTCAAGATTAATCCTAATCTCCTGATTTCTTATCCCTAGCATTCTCAAAATAGAATCGGCATTCTCCAGTCCGTTTACCAAATAGTGCACTTCGGACTCTAATGTGGCATCAAGATTATCCATAGCCCCCAAGCTTACCGCCACCACGCAAATTCCGGCTATGCGCCCTGCTGTTTCAGCCGAATCTTCAAAATGGATTAGCTGTTCCGGTCTGGTATTTAATTCGCGCATAATCTTGCGCATTGCCCCGGCCTTGCTTAAATACTCCTCCGGCACGCCGCTTCTTATTGCAAGGGACATTATCTCTTCTGGATAAATAGCGTAAATATGCCTCTCTCCTATAAACTCTAACAGTCCTCTTCTGCGCAATTCATCAATTAATAAATCCTTCTCGCCATCGCTTACCACAAAAATCTCCACTCCTGCGCTTCTTAATGACGAAAGGATAGCCTTAGTTTGCAACAGGTAGCTATCATTTAATATTATGCTCCCGTCAAAAGACGCTGCCTTTAAATCTCTCAACTGGGGATTTAAGGATACTGCCCCTCTTAAACTCAATTCTCTTTTGACCCTAGAGGTCTCCGGTTTTATATCCGGCTCGCGCCCTATGATTTTCCTTACGGCGTAATTAACCAAAGGCCCCACGGATACCTGCTGCTGGGCAGGGAAACCGTCTGGCAACTCTACGGATTTTGTGGAAAGGAGGAGCCGGGGAGGCATCAGCTCGCGCTCCTTATCTATGTATTTCAGCGTTGGCTCTATCCTCTTCCTTTTTTCTATAGCCGCCAGTATTTCCTTTTCGCTGCGGCCGGTATTGAATACTTTTAGGCCGTGGGAGAACTTCCCGTGCACTACCCCGGTCAGGATCCTATGCCAGAAAACCCCTACTTTTCTTACCAAGGCATAGGTTGCAGCCATTATTGTCCCGCCGGAGGAGGTTTCATCGTCAATCACAAAAACCCAACAGTCTCTCACGGGCCTTCCTGCGACCAGTTTGATTTTACGGCCGTCTTTATCTAAGATAAAACCTGGTATCACGACAGTGGTAGAAGTGGTCCTTACCTTATCCATATAACCGCAATAAACCCTTAAACTGACGCCGTAATTATATTCTACGTACCCCTCCAGCACAGCGGCTGCCTCGCATATATACTTGTAGGCCCCGTCATCGGGGGCAACCAATAACAGAGGGTGCTTCTTGAACTCTTCCTCCAGGCGCTCCGGCCTTACCCATCTTATTAACTTCTCGAAAAGGCTTTCGGCAATCTGCACGAACGCATTGAGGTTATATATCTTATAAGGATATCCGTCTAGGCCGGTATAACCGCTTTCTTTCCCATAATGGATGTTTAAAACAAAATAATTATCCACCAGGTTGTCTATGCTTTTTAACATCACAGCAGCGCTTACGCCCTGCCCCGGCCGGAATATTTTGTCCTGCCTGGAATAAGCCGCGTAGAGATTGATGAGCGATATGCTGCCCACCCCTGCCCGGCGAAGAGCAGAAAGCATGAGCCACAATTCCGCAATATCAACGCTATTTTCAGTGCTATGCAATAGAACTACATTCTTACCCTTTATGCCATCTGGCAAAGATATCTCCCAGTCCAAAGGGTTTGTTTTATTCTTTATAATATTGGCCCTTTCAGCGCTTATATTGATTTCTCCTGCCGCTTCTTTAGCATCATCCTCTAGCCGTTCATGTTGATAAAGAACCTTATCTATCCATATCGGGAACTCCTTCTTATCTAAAAGCGGCTGGGGACTGGCATCCCAATCTTTGAGTACGCCGTTTTTCTCGTAACCCACGCTATCGCTAAAACTACGCAAGAAATCCCCCAGGCCATTGCTAAAGGAACTGCCCGGCCTGTTCGTTATCAACCGGATAGTCTTGGCCTTGTAACTCCGCAAGAGCTCCAAAGTCAATATCACCCTCACTAAATCATCCGGTGACCCGATATTATGCCTTAGGTTCACATTTGCCCGTTTTACAGTATAAGGATTTAAAATTACAGGGCCCCATTCTCCATCCGGGAAACGAGTAAATTCTATGCCTATGGACGAACCCTCATCAGTTTGTGCTATGATTACCTCTGTCCCTATTGTTCTTTCTGAAGCCAGATAACCGATAAATTCCTCCTCTACTTTAAGGTTCTCTTTATGGTTTAATCCCTGAACCGCTCCCAATTCATGCAATACGGTTAAACTTAACTGGGTAGGGTCTGTCAGGATAGTGTTGTCAAGATATAAGGCGCCTTTATAAAAAGCCCCGTAAATTAACTTAAAGGGAGCGAAATGTATTTTATTGCGTTCTGACAAAATCCTGTCTAAATCCCTTACCCAGTCCTGGCGGCCGCTATCATTTAAGAAGTCGCGAGCCGGCTTGCAAAAATCCCTCAGTTTAAGATGCTGGGAATCGCTGCATACGCTGGAGTTGTCCTGGTTTTTCCTTAGCTCCTCTTCAATCTGTTCTTCGCTTAAAGATGCGCCGGATTTGGACCGCGCGAAATCATGCTTACCCAATGTTGCGACTACCCATCCGACGCTCGCCCCCCAGGGGGATTGGAAAAATGTATCGCGAGGCAAGCCAAAGGGGTCAATTTTATTTTCCCAAGAGGTAAACAATTCCACGTTCGCTTTCGGCAATGAATGCTTTAGGGCCTCCTTCATTACTACCAGGCGCGTGATAGCTTCATAGTCATCACCGTTATATATGGACGGCGCGAAATAAATCCTCCCATTGGGTTTTACCTGCTTCGCCAAAGAGGCAGCGTGGCTCCTCATTTCATTAGGATAGATTAAAAGATTCATTGAAATAACAACATCGGCAGGCCCTAATTCCTCTTTATTGGCGTCCGCAAATACAAAAACAAGATTGGAGAGCTTCCTTTTCCTCTCTGCCTCTATTATCGCGGCAACATCATAATCTACACCGACCACAACTGCCGAGCTATCCTGCTTTTGATAGTATTTTGCCATATTGCCGGCAGCCTCTGCGAATTGGCAACCGACATCTAAAACGCGCAAACCTTTTCCTTTGGGCCAGGGGTTAAGCCTGGCTCTTTTGACTGCTATTTCAATCTCGCTCCTTGTTTCAGGATGCTGCTTGGCAATCTCAGCAAATACCATCCTTACAATAATGCTGCGCACTAATATTGAACTATCTCCTGAAAGAGACTTAATCAACGCCTGACGTATCTCTTGCTGCTTCAACTTGTAAACTTCCCCTAAAAGCAATGCTGCCTTGGCGCGCATCCAGGGCCTGTTATCTTTTTGCAATATCCTTATTAAAAACTGGATTCCTTCTATGCCGGCATCGCGGATCTCCTGGACTATCGCTTCATCTCTGGCATGATTAACAGTCCGGCTCGTACCTTCCCCTTCTATCTTAAGGTATTCTTCAACTGGAAAATCCCGGCGGTCAAGTCCGGACATTACAAATAGAGCGGCCCCGGCCACCCCTAACATTTGTTTCCCCACCAGCCACGGAGAGGTCAAAGCAAAGAGGGCGAGACCGAGGCCAAATCCAATCATCACGGCGGTTTTAATCTCAGGGATACGAGGGGTCCTAGTGAGGTCTCCCGGGGAAGTCGTCCGGGCACCAGGACCCACATCGCATCCTGAGTTCGGTACTAAAGCGGCCTCGGCTAATCCTGTTTTTGCTTGACCCTCACCAGCCACGGAGAGTTGGGTAAGCCAGGTTAAACCGAGGCCAATTAAAGAAACCGCTTTCTCTTTGGCAAAATAAAAAATAGCTTTGATTTTGCAGTAACCTAAACCATTTAAATATTCCTCTTCTAATTTAATCTTAGAAAAAACAACTGCTTTTAATAATTGACTCAACTCTTCCGGATGGTTCTTAAAATACTCATAGCTTTCCTGGCAGGCGAGTTGGTGGGAGTTGGTTTCTAATTCTTCGGTTTCGTGGCGGATGATGTCATTAATTAATGCCTGGAAGTCTTGGGAAAACGGCTCATTCAGGTTAAACGGCGGGGCGCGGGAAGCCAGTCCGCTTAGCACCGCTACCTTACCAGAGATGGTCTTGACATCGGCGATCTTGCCGGTTAGGGTCTCATCTACGAATACTACTTCGTTGTTTCCAAAATACCGCTTGAGGTTCTCCAGTTGCTCTATGGTAGGTTTAATTAACTCCCCTGCGAGGCGAGCGGGGTAGGTTTGCCTTTCTAAATCCGAAGGTAAAATAGAGAAATCGGGACTAACTGACTCATCGACCTGGGCCATACTTTTCTCTGGTAATTGCGTTGCGGCTTTCTCCATTTTCTCATGGAGAACAGCAAGGCTGTGACTAGCTTTTTTATCGTTTGGCTTCACTTCAAGCGCTTGTTGATAATAGGATTCTGCCTTACCATATTCACCTAATACCTCGCAGAGGAAACCAAGATTATAATATGCCCTCATATCTTTGGGATCAGAGGCTAAGGCCTCCTCATATAGGGCTCTTGCTTCTTCGTATCTTTCTAATTTATAGCAAAGGACGCCGAGGTTATTAAGCGTCCTGGTATTTTTAGGCCCGGACTCAAGTGCCTTCCGATAATAATCCTCTGCCTCTGAGTATTTATCTGACTTCTCCCTGAAAACTCCTAAATTATTAAGTGTCACTGTGTCATCGGAGTTAACTTGCAGCGCTTTTAGGTAATAAGCTTCTGCCTCCTGGCAATTACCTAATTTTTCAGAAATGATACCGAGGTTATTCAGAGTTACAACATCATCAGGAGCAAGCTCAAGGGCTTTTAGATATTGCTCTTTTGCCTGTGGGTAGTTGTGAATTTTTTCGTAAAGGCGGCCGAGATTATCGTAGACTTTAGGATCTCTGGAATTAGTCTCAACTGACTTTTTGTAACAATCTTCTGCTTCGTCATATTTGCCCAATTTCTCAGAGACAAAAGCGAGATTTCCGAAGATAATCGGGGTTAAGCCATAATCGCTAGTTATCTGTAACCGCTCATAAAGAAGCGCAAGGCATTCATCAGGTGCCACGGGATTCCCTTTATAAAGATTTTCTCTTGCCTTAGCTAATTTTTCGTCTGGGACCTGATGCAGCAGGCTTAAAACAAGATAAGCTCCCCGGCGCTGGTAACACTCTCTGACTCTTATTTTTTCAATTCTCCGTAAAGCGAAATCAATAAATATGGCCTCATCGTTGGAAATCCAAAGCTCTATAAGGGCGCGCCCGGATGCCGAAACGCCGTAAACACCGTAACCTAACAGGCTAAATAGGATATAAGTAAGCTGTGGGAGGGCGGCGTATGAAAAAATTCTTTTTTCAAATGACCTTCTTCTCCCAAAGCTGATTCTTGAATCTTCCAAAGCTGTAATTACATCCGCTGCGCTATCTCCAAGGCCGCTAACCAAAATTCTAAGAAGTGGATGGACGCGGGAATTGCTGTTTATCCCCTGCATTTCAAGGAAATTCCTCATTTTTCTTATGAAGCTCATTAAACTATCGGCATCTTTCCTGGAAGGCGCCTCTTTCCGGAATTCATCGAAACTCCCGCTTTTGAATATACTCCAGAATTCCGCTGAAATCATTTCAATATTATTCAAAGGATAACCTAATTGCTCAAGTATCTCCTTTAGCCTATCATTAAGTTCAGGTGCTACAGGGACACCGGTAGTCTGTCCGTAAGCAGAGGGTTGAATACTTATCCCTGCTTGAAACGCAAAGATCTCCCCTTCAGATAACTCAGGATTATCTTTATGGAAATTCTCGTGTCTGTAGATAAAATCTATGAAGCCCGATATTTCATTATTGCTAAAGCCGCGGCCTTTTAGCAATTTTCCTGTTTTACTCTCATTTAATCCACCGAATATATTACTTAAGGCAGACGCAAATTCTATCTTTTCTGTTGAAGGGTTGTAGTGGGCGACTTCAACAGGAGGACCTTTAATCTTCCCTGAAACACTAAGCCATTCTTCCAATATTTGCAATGCCTCGGCATACCTCTTCCATTGACCGGCGGTTGCCGAATTAACATTGCGACTATTAATAAAAGCTAGTAACTCTTCGGAGGTTATCTTGCGGATGTCTGAACCGGAGGGAGTTGTATCTTGATTTTTCTGGTTTTCTTTACCATATCTCTTCAGCGCCACATTCGCCTTAAGGTACTCTTCCTTGTCCTTGCCTTCGATATCAAGGGTTCTGCCGCCTAATTTCTCGGTGATGGGGGGGG
>JBAZKK010000006.1:0-48708 GCA_041650795.1 Candidatus Omnitrophota bacterium
CCTCTTGCCATTATTTACAACCTCCTTTCTTCTAGAATTATAGTAAATAATGACAGAAACAAAAAAAGCCGCTAAGCTAGATCCTCTAGCCTTGCGGCCCAAGTATTCTAATCTCTTATTTACTACAAAAAAGAGTATAAGCTAATTTTTACGATTTGTCAAGTAAAATCTTTGCTTATAACTGTGCTGATTAGGTCTTTCTATTCTATGGCGAAGCTCGCGCTGACCACCGCTATCACCTTCTTCTCTAGCGATGAGGTATCGTTTACTCCCCAATCCGAGACCTCGGTAGAATTAAGGGGGGTAATTTGGAATACGCCCATCCTGGCCGAACGCATCAGGCCAATCCTGTTGCCGGTAGCCTTAACCATGTTCTCGGCGCGCTGTTTGGCGTTCTTGCTGGCGCTGGCAAGCATCTCTATCTTTAAATCATCGAGTTTGGTGTAAAAATATTCCGGCGCTCCCGATACAAATTCAATACCTTCATTGATAAGCTCGCTGGATTGCCGCGAGATACCGGTAATCTTATCAACCTCGCCTGAGCGTATCTCCACTGTTTGCTCCAGGCGATACCCCAATATCTCATTGGTATCCTTGCCGCTATCGTTCTTTTTATAGACGGTAATTATGGAAATCTGGGAAATAGTCTCCTCTTCTTCCTTTACCCCTTTAGAATCCAGATATTGCTTTACGCGGCTTAAGTCCCGGTTTAACTGACGGTAGGCAGTGCCTAAATCTGCTCCCACCCCGGCAAAGGAGCATTTCCATACAATATAGTCGCTCCTGATATCCTTATGGGCAGAGCCGGTAACGGTTATTACCTCCCGGCTGGACTTCATTACCTTTAAGAATCCCTGCGAGAGGATAACGCTGGATACAATCGTAGCCGCCGCAATACAAATCCCCAGGATAATAATCTGGGAATTCCTTAGAACCCTCGAGCCTTCCATCATTCTATCCTCTAGAAACACTTTCCGTCACAATCGGGAAACACCTTCCCGATTAACTTGGAAAGTGTTTCTGCTTTGGGTTGGAAAGTGTTTCTTCTTTGATTAACTGGCGATCTTGTCGAACTCTTCCACGCTCATTGCCGGAGAGCTAAAAAATCCTATCCCCGTAAACTTGGTAATCTCGATTGCCGCTTTCATCACGGAAGCGCTGGTCGGCATATCCACGATAAAAGCCAAATCGTACGGGCCGATAAGCGCGTACATCCCGACGACCTTGCCCCCTTGTTTCTCGATAATCTCCACTACTTTTTTGGTGCGGTCTGCCTTAATCGCCTTAACCGCCTCAGCCGAATACTTCCCTAGCATCAGGTATTTTGACATCTGCCGCCTCCTTTTCTTGTCCTATGCTTGACCGTCTTTATTTTAGCACCGCCGGGCTAAATTTTAAATATTTTTTATGGTCTCGCAAAGCAGGCCCGCAAGGGCTGAAATGGATTTTCTGACCGGCACTGACAGGTTATTTCCGAATGAAACGGATTTAGGCTGGATCCCGATAACGATTACCCGACAATCAAGGGACTGCCTTAAGTAATCCGCCAGGACAGCGAGCGGCATACGGTGGGTGGAAAAGGTTACCCCTGCGATTTCTTTCTCGCTAAGAAGCCTGACAGAACCGGGCCTCTTACCCAACTCTGCCGCGTCGATAATAATAATATGTGAGGGGAGGAATTTCTTTATCTCGCCGGTGAGGTTCTCGGGAGCGGTAAAGCCGAAGAAAACCCTAAGAGTTACCCCGCGGCTCTTCTGCCTGCGGCAGGCAGGCTTAATCCTTTCGGCTAAAAGCGCTCCTGCGGCATCATCCGACCTCAGCTCAGAGCCTACCCCGACGACGGCAACCCTCCGGGCGCCTTCAAGTCTCCTGAGGAGGTCTTTTTTGAGTCTCGGCATTAAAAACCACCTTTAATTTGGCGCTATCAAGCTGGGCCAGCTCAAACCCCTTGGTTACCTCAAGGGCCTTCTTGATGCAGGAATCCACGCACTGGCCGCAGAAAAGGCATTTTCCCAGGTCTATCTCTGCCTCGAATTTCTTGTTCCCGGTATCCCTGATGGTTATTGCTCCTGCAGGGCAATCTCTCATGCACATGCGGCAGCCGATGCATTTATCCGGATGGAATATAATCTGGCCCCTTACGCCCTCGGGTGCTGCGGATTTCACGAACGGATAACGGGTAGTAGCGGGCCTTTTGATAAGGGAATCCAAAACCTGTCTGATCATCTTCCCGGGCCTGCCGAATCTCATCTGGCTATCACTCCCTTGACTATCAGGTCTATGAGGACCTGCACCAGGGCGCAGGGAGCCAGGAGCTTCCAGCAGAAATTAATCATCTGGTCAAGCCTCATGCGGGCGAATACGGTGCGCAATAGCGAAAGTACGCTTATGATTGCAAATATCTTAAACAAGAACAGGACAAAGCCCAGGGGCGCCGCCAGGCTCAACCCGAAAGGCAGGAATACCGCTGAGAGGAGTGCGGCGCAAACCACCATCTCCACATCCATCATCAGCCGGAATAACCCTAGGAGCTTTCCGCCGTATTCGGTAAGGGTGCCGGCAACAATCTCGGTTTCAGCCTCCGGGATATCAAAGGGGACCTTCTGGAGTTTTCCCAGAAGGGTAATTATCGCTATGGCGAACCCTGGCAGGTTAATCACCCACAGCCAGGGGTGACGGCTGTAAAATACCGTAATCTCTCCCAGCGACCAGGTATTTGCCAGTAGCGCCGCAGCCAAGATGCTCGCCAATAACGGTATTTCATAAGCAAACAGCTGCGTCAGGGAGCGCATTGCACCCAGGGTCGAATATATCGAGCGCGAATACCAGCCGCCGAGAAAAAAGGCAAGCGTGGGAATGGTCAGGAAATAAACCACGACGATTATATCGCCGTTAAAGGAGAGGAGCGCCTGCTCTCTCCAAAGCGGAATATACAGGAAGGCGCTTGCGACAGAAGCAAATGCCAAGACCGGCATAAATTTAAATACCCCGGGATTGGCCTCCTCTGGAATAATGCTTTCTTTCCCGGCAAGCTTAATAAAATCAGCCCATGGCTGAAACCACGGTGGCCCTACGCGGTTCTGCATCCGGGCATAAAGCTTCCTGTCGTAGAACTCGGCGATAAAGCCGAATGCCACTAAAAACACAACCCCCGGGAACACCAAGATACTAAACAACGCTGTCAGCATTTCTCGCCTTACAATTTAAGACTGTTGTTGAGCCGCGAAAAGTCCACCCCTCTACTGCGGTACCATTCTATTCCGTAAACACGCAGCTCTTCCCATCTCATAACCCTCCTCCTCTGACGCTTCTGTTTCAAGGAGATCATTCTATCGGTGCAGGAAAAGCAGGGGTCAATGGCCGCAACCACAATGGGCATATCCGCTAAATACCTATCCTCCAGCATCAGCGCTACAGTCTGGATATTGGCAAGGGTCGGCGCCCTGACCTTGACCCTATCTGGTTTATCCGTGCCGTTGGACTTTACGTAATGGACATCTTCTCCGCGCGGCGCTTCATAACGGCTGAGGGCTTCTCCGGCGGGAATATTACGCGGGGCCTTCACCGCCAATTGCCCCTCTGGCATATTATCTAAAGCCTGGCGGATAATCTTATAAGACTCAAGCAGCTCTTTAAGACGCACTAGGGTGCGGCCATAGACATCGTTGTGCTTATCCGTGATAACCTCAAAATCCAACTCTCCATAGGCAGCGTAAGGGTCGTCTTTTCTGACGTCGCGTCCCACGCCTGAAGCCCTGGCTGTCGGGCCGACCGCTCCAAGGCTCAAGACATCCTGACGTGATAAAACGCCTACCCCTGAAAGCCGATTAATCAAGGTGGGCTCTTCTTTGGCTACCTCAATATAATACCTTGTCCTTTTCTCCAAGGCATCGACGCCTTTGATAACCTCCCTGGCCAGTGCCGCCGAGATATCGCGCCTTACGCCTCCGATAGTGTTTATGCCGTAATTCACGCGGTTGCCGGTCATCTGCGCCAGAAGATCCAGGACAATCTCGCGGTCCTTCCAACTGTACATCAGAAGGGTGTCGAATCCGACTTCGTGCCCCGCGACCCCCAACCATAAAAGATGGCTGTGAACCCTCTCTAATTCTGCGATAACGCTACGAATATAGGCCGCCCTCCTGGGAATCTCAAGGCCGGCAAGCTCTTCCACCGCCTGTAAAAAACAGGTGGAATGAGCGTGAGAGCATATGCCGCAGATGCGCTCGATAAGATAGAGATCCTGGATATAGGTGCGCTCCTCGCAGGCCTTCTCAATCCCGCGGTGGTTATAACCCAGCCGCACGCTCGCCTCCATGATTTTCTCCCCGCTTAAAGCCAGCCTGAAACTCTCCGGTTCTTTTAAGGCGGGGTGCTGCGGACCGACGGGGATTCTGATATCATGCATTTTTATTCGGCCTCCTTATCCTTAAGGGCCTTTGCGTTCCAGTCCTTGCGTAAAGGATACTGGCCTTGGGGCCACCCATCCGGCAACGGATAACGCTCACCTTCCCTTAAGCCCTCAATCCGGGCGCCGAGCAAATCCACCAATTCCCTCTCGTAAATCTCCGCACCCGGAAAATATGCCGTTACGGTCCTGATGCTGGGACCGTCTTTTTTAACGTTTATCTTTAAATTCAGGGTAACCCCGTCTTCGCGCGCAAGATGATAAATAAACCCCAGGTCCTCCCCTTCGTCAAGGCCGGTAATGGTGAGGAGTATGGGGAATCTCAATTCCCTTGAGGCATATTCCAGCACTGCCGCGAAATCATCCAAAGGCACATCCGCAAATAACCTCTTTGCCCTCTGCAGGCGGACCTTACCATCCAGAAAAGAAAAGCGTTTTAACAACTCCTGCTGTATTTTTTCTTCTGTGCTCATCTTTTATCCTTCTCCTCAAGGCTTGCCAGTAGTTTAACTATCCCGTCTATAATGGCCTTGGGGCTGGCAGGGCAGCCGGGTATATAAGCTGCCACCGGTATTACCGAATTAATCCCCTCCCCTACATTATAACACCCTTCAAATACCCCTCCGGAACAGGCGCATGAACCTACCGCCACCACGAATTTAGGTTCGGGCATCTGTAAATAGATGCGGATTACCCTGTCGGCGGTCTGGCGGGTCACCGGGCCTGAGCACACCAGTATATCGGCGTGCCGCGGGGTACCCTTTAATAATATCCCGAAACGCTCCAGGTCATATCTGGGGGTTAAGGCAGCGATAATCTCTATATCGCAGGCGTTGCAGGCGCCGGTATTAAAATGCAGTATCCAGGGGGATTTGAGCCTCGCCCTATCCACTATCCTCTTGATCAACCCCATAGCCTATCCTTCCTGAAGAGAACAGACAACCCGGTGATTGCCCCGGCGATATAGACAACTGAAATAAAAAACGAATCCGTGGTTTCGATGGGAACCGTGGCGATGACAAGCGTAAGGACGTGCAGGATGGTAAAGAAAAAAGCAAAGCTGAAAAACTGTCCGTAGTCAATCTGCACCCGGTGCTCCGGGATATCCTCGCCGCAGGCATAGGCCTTGGAGGAACCATCCTGCGGGCGTTTCCCGGGCCTGAATGCCAGGCGCGAAAGCAAGGCAGAGACGCACATCATAAAAACCATAATGATGATAAAAGCCACCGGCGGATAAAATAACGGATGCGGCATATCTTAGCCTTTCAGGTTCCTGAGATTTCTGACGTCCAGGGATTCATCGTTACGGTATACGCTCATGATGACCCCTCCCGCCACTACAATGATTACTACCTCTATGACAATCGTGGTTATCACCAGCGCCTGCACCAATGCCTGGCGGCCGGTGATATAACCCACCACGATGAAAAGCAGGGTCACGGCCTTGTTAAGGATTTCCAGGCCAATCAGTGCCCGGATAAGGTTACGGGTTACCAGTATGCAGTAGAATCCCGCGAAAGCGAGCATCGAGATAAAAACCGCAAAAACCCAGAAGAATTCCGCGATACTACCATTCATCTGTGCTGTTCTCCCTGAATAACAATACTGCTCCGAATACGCCCGCCAGCAATATCATAATCTGCCCGAATAAATCCAGGTGCCTGGCATTCCAAAGGACCTCCCGCGCTCCTGCGACGATGGTATTCTTAGCCACTTCTAAATCCAGCGGCATCTTAAGGAGAAGGAATGCCAGAACGGCGCCGCAGGCAATAACCAATAAAGGCAAGAAACCATAACGCCTGCCACGGTCCCTGGCTAACGCCAACAGCTCCTTGTGGCTCAGGGGCCTGGTAAGCCCGATGGTGCTTAGGAATATTACCGTGATAAGGCCGCTGCAGACCGAAAGCTCAAATACCGCTGCCAGGGGCGAGCTGAATTCAAACATAAAAATAGTAATTACGATACTGACTATGGCCAAACCGATTGCGGCCTTAAGCAGGCTCCTGGCCATTACCGCCCAGACCGCCGCTACTACCATTAATATCAATAAAATAAGATCCAAGTTCGTCATTGTATTAGAATCTGCTTTATCGGAGCGTATATCGCGTTAAATACCATCGGGAACAACAACCCGCAGGCAATGATAATCAGAGCCAGTAATACGGAAATAAAGGAAAACCCCGGACCGACCTCCCTGGTATCTTCCAGCCCCTGCTTTAGCCTGCCGAAGAAAACCCTTCTCTGCATCGACAATAAATAACTTAACGTCAGGATACTGGCCAGCACCGCAATCACCGCATAGGCGATATCTCCTGCCTTCCAAAGGGCGATAATGATTACCAGCTTGCTCCAGAAACCTGCCAGCGGTGGGATGCCTGCCGCCGAAAGAAATCCTATTACAGATGTTGAACCCGTTACCGGCATGCGGGAAGACAACCCCCCTATCTTATCCATATCGGTGGTGTGCGCCTCCTCTGCTACCGCAGCGGCATTTACGAAGAGCAGGGATTTAAAAATCGCGTGGTTAAAGAAATGGAATACCGCCCCTGCCAGCCCCAGAGCCGTACCGCTTCCCAGGCCGAGCACAATATAACCTATCTGGCTGATACTGGAATACGCAAGCATCCTCTTAAAATCATTCTGCCCCAGCGCAGCCAAAGCACCTACCAATACCGAAACCGCGCCTAAAAGTAAAATAACCTGGCTTAGGCCGGGCCTGAAACCGAACACCGAAACCACCAGCCTTATCAAGGTATAAACCCCGCAGGCCTTGGTTACTATGCCTGCAAGGAGCACCGATACGGCATCAGGCGCTGCGGAATAGGCGTCAGGCAGCCAGGCGTGAAAAGGCACCAGGCCCGCCTTGATAAAAAGCCCCGAGATAAACATCCCGACGGAGAATAAAATAATATTGCTCTCGGGCGACTGCCCTATCCCCTGGCGTATTGCCGCAAACGAGGTATCGCTACAGGCCAACAACAAAATGGCAATAGCAGCCAGCATCAATACCGTCGCCACAGCCGAAAGGATGATGTATTTGAAGGCCCCCTCCAGTGATCTCTTGCCTCGGCGGAAAGCTATCATTATAAAAGAAGATACTGCCGCCACCTCCAGAAACACGTATAGCGAGAAGATATCGCTCGTCAGGACCAGGCCGTTCATACCTATGGAAGAAATCAAAAGAAGGTTTGTGAAATTAAACCGCTGGCTGAGGTCGTGCAGGGTATACCTGGCCACCACCAGGCTTGCCAGGCAGACTATCTCGATGCAGAGGAGCGCTACAAAGCTTATGCCGTCTATATTAAAAACTACTTTAAAGAAAGGGTTGAACCGGTCAGCGTTTCCGGCATAGAAAAACGGAGCATGCAGAAAAGTAATTATGACCTGGGTCGCAAAAAGGGCCAGCGCAAACCAGAACGCCGCTCTCCTGACTACAAATTTGAACAGGAAATTCAAAACCAGTATCCCGACCAACGGCACCAGGATTAATAACGACGGCATCTTATGCTCTCTTTATTCGGTTGCTATCCATGGATTTTCAGCAAAAACGTTATTACCGCAGCACTCGCCGCAAGCGACCATCCGATATAAACGGAATAATTACCGCTATGCATTCTTCTGATCATCGCGCTTGCTCCGGATGCGGCCTTAACGCAAAAGGAATCATAAAACCAGTCCACGGCACGGTCCAGGCGCCAGCTTACGGCGGATAAAACCCCCGCCGCTCTCCAGCCGATATTGTAAGGGTCGAGATATCCTTTCTCGGCTTTCTCGTATATGCCCTTTAGGGCCGGGGCATAATGAATGTGGTCGGTTGCCTTTAACGCACTCCCGCCCGACTTAACCCCCAGGACATGATTCAACAATGCTAATGCCAATACCGCCACAGTAAAACCCCCCAGAAACATCCCGGACGGCACCCCCTGGTGAGGGCCTCCGAAGCCGACAACAGGCTGGATGAAATAACGCAGGGGGATAAAATTAAAGACCCCGAAGGTTATGCAAACCAGCGCCAGCACGACCATTGGAATCAACATGGAGAAAGGCGACTCTGCGGTAAGCCTGTTATTATCCCGAGTCCTGCCGAGGAAAGCGGCGTGCCCAAGCTTTAAAAATGATACGGCTGTCAGAAACGAACCCAGCAATGCCGCCAGATAAAAAACCCACCCTCTTTGCAACGCCCCTTCGTAAACCAGCTCTTTGGAAAAGAACCCGTTAAAAGGCGGAACTCCCGATATGGAGAGTGCCGCCACCAGAAAGCACGCGAATGTCACCGGCATCCTTCCCGCCAACCCCCCGAGCTTCTCCAAGGCGGTAGTGCCGGCCTGCCGCTCTAGCGAACCGGCCGAGAAAAAAAGACAGCTCTTGTATACCGTATGATTAAGCATATGGAAGAGCCCTCCGATAATACCGGCCGGCACCAGGGTGCCGATACCCAAAATCATATATCCTACCTGGCTGATGGCGTGATAGGAAAGCAGCCTTTTGTAATCCGTCTGTATCAGGGCCATTGCCACTGCCAGCAAAATAGTAAGCGCTCCTACGACCATAAGCAGCAGGCTTACCCAGGAGTCCCCGTTAACCTTGAACATATCGAGCGAAATACGGGCGAGGAAATAAATCCCCAGCAGCTTCTCCAGAGATGCCGGGAAAAAAGCCATAAAAGGCAAAGGCGCATCTATCGCGGCATCTGGTATCCAGCTGTGAAAAGGCATGGCGCCTGCCTTGGATATGATGCCGACCATTAAAAACAGGAACGCCAGCGCCCCCAGGCCCGAAGGCGGCAGGTTAATCCTGGAAATGGTAAACGTAGCCGCCAGCGAACCGCTCAGGATGATGCCTGCCATAAAACAGAGGTCTGTTGCGCCTACGATAATAAAGGCCTTGGTAGCGGTCTTGTATGCCTGCCTGTTGCCGATGGCAATCATTCCGAAAAGCGGCAATAGCATTGCCTCCCAGAAAAAAAGCACCAAGAGGAGGTTATCCGCCAGCACAGCGCCGTTGGTTAGCCCTACCGATAGCAGGAAATAAAAATAAAACTGCTTGCTATAACTCTTACCATAAAGAAAAACGCTGCAATATAACGCCGTCAATAAAATGAATACCGCGGAGGCCAGAACGATAAAATTCCCGAAATGGTAGAATCTTAAAGCAAGATCAAAACCGAACCCCAGCCAGGGAAGGGAAATGCTGGCGTTGGTCTTAAAGAAAGCTGCGGCCAGAACTAAATTCATAAGGGAAGCGCCTAAAACCATCCCTTCCCTTACCATCCGGATGGTTTTAGGCACAAAGAGAACCAGCAAGGCTGCCGCAAAAGGCATTATCACCGGTAATAACAACGTGGTATCCGTCATCCCGCCGCTCCCCCTGTCATCTGCTGCACCGCAACCCGCAGGAATCTGCCAAATACGCCTATATATATTCCTGCCAAAAGCGAAAGAGCGGCCAGTATCGCCACGCTTAAAACCATAAGCGGAGAACCTTCTCTTGCCGTAGACCCCTGCGGCTCCCCCATAAAAACCTGGTTAAATAACCTGAAAAGGTAGAGTATCGTCATTACGGCGGCTATCAGGAATACAACGGAAACCAGGGTATGCCCGCTTTCCAGGGAACCTGCTATCACCATATACTTTCCGAAAAAACCTCCGAAAGGAGGTATGCCCATAATAGAGAAAGCGCAAAAAAGAAATGCCATCCCCGTCACCGGCATGCCCTGCATCAGGCCGCCGAGCTTCCTGATATCCCTCACCCCCGTATTATGCTCTACGATGCCGGCGCATAGGAAAAGCCCTCCCTTGGCAAGTCCGTGCATCAGGATATAAAGCAGCGCCCCGGCAATCCCTATCCCGCTTGCGACGGAAAATCCCAGGAAGATAAAGGCGATCTGGCTGATAGTGGAATATGCGATTATCCTCTTGATATCTGTTTCTACTAATGCCGCGCCCGCGGAGATTACGGCGCTTGCGCCGGCGATAAACGGCACCGCCGTATGCCAAAAATGGGCTAGGGGGAAGGTAACGATAAAAAGCCTGGCGAATACATAGACGCCTATCTTAACCAGCACCGCTGCATGAAGCAGGGCGGTTACCGGAGAAGGCGCGACGCCGGCATCAGGCAGCCAGGTCTGAAAAGGCAGGGTTGCGGATTTAGAGAAAATCCCAAAGAGTATCAAGAGAACCGCCGGGCTCCAGATACTCCCCCCTCCAAGCCCTTCTTTAATAGCAGCGAGGTCAAATGAACCGGCCTCTTGGTAAACCATGATAAAACCTACCAGCATCACCAGCGCCCCAAAGACCGTAACCAAAAATGACTTGTCCGCCCGCAGCACGTGCTGGCGTTCCCGGAAAAAACCAATCAGCCTCCAGCTGGTAATCGCGGTAATCTCCCAGAACAGATAAATGAATATGAGGTTAGCGGAAAACACCAGCCCCATCATCGCCCCGAGGAATAGCACTACCATAAAATAATATTCGTTCTGGTTAGGGTAGCGGCTGATGTAAGGGAAGGAATACAGGATAATGACGGCGCTTATGAAAGAGGATACGCCGGCCATGAATACCGCAAGGCAATCGGCGGCTAAAACAAGGTTAATCCCCAGCGGCAGGGATATGCTGAAGGCGACCGTTTCTCCTGCCATTGCCCGCGGGATTAAACTCAGTGAAAAAATAAAAGACGCCGCCACAACGGCGAACGCCATAAGGTTCCTGAGGCGTCCTGATATACGGCCTGCCAGCGGCAGGAAAAATGAACCGGCCAACGGAAGAAAAACCGCAAACAGCATAGGATATAGGGTATTCATAAAAATAAAAGCCCTACCTTCATTAAAAGGTGGGCCCATTTCTGCATTGAAATCCCCGCCTGAACTTTAGTAGTTATTTTAACACAAAAAACATATTTTTCAATATTTTTAAAAGGCGCAGATAACCCTTATACCGGCCACTACCTCGGTGCTCAGTGTCCTGTCCGCATCGGGGTTATGGACAACCTGGATGTTGGGGGTAAAAACCAAAAAATGGTTAAAATCGTAACTGTAATAGACCTCCCAGAGCGTCTCGGCAGATGCGGTACCCGCTCCATTGTAGAGGCGATAATCCTTTCCGGTAATGGACTGCGCTACTGCCGCCCCAAGGCAATCGTATTTACGTCCCGCAAAAGGCTCCGTAAGCTGCCCGCCGACTGACCAGAAATATTGAATATCCCTTACCTTGGGGTTCTGGAATCCGTAACGCGCAAATAAGCTAATGCGCCTGGTTATCTGCTGGTCAAAACTCAAGGCAAAGCCCGCAGTGTCGTTCTTGCTCGCTGACTCATCGACATACTCAAGTCTATCGTGCGTCAGGTGAAAGATAAAACGATAGTTTCCCTGGAGTTGCCTGAATACCGGCGAGAATCCAAGCTCAGTGATAAAAAATTGGCTGTTAAAACCGTCGCCTAAGCCGGTTTTAGTAACGGATGCCTCGGCCGTAGCCGCGGCTGTCTCTAGATAAACCCAGGCATAAGGTTGGAATTTTAGTACCGCGCCGAGCCCCTTGGAAGGAAAAGGTATGGCAACATTATTAACGAGGACGCATGAGAGGAATTGCGTATCCCCGTCTTCTGCCACAGCATTACCGTCAAACCAGTCCGAGGTATCAAGCTTGCCCGCCAGCAACAGCCCCTTCTCTGAACAGAAATTCTGCTCCAGGTATAACTGCGGAATATAGAAGTCGACGTTATCCCCGGAATTAGTGTTAAAAACAGAAAAGGTAGGCAGAAATTTATCTACGCCCTTGCCGCGGTCGGTCTCCAGTTCGGCGTTAAGGGCTGCACCGGGCCAGAGCCGCTGCACAACCTCCAGATTCCAGTAAACCACCTCTGCGCTTCTGCCCTTGTCGTTCTTGGCTGAAAGTATAAATTGCCTGTCGTAATGAAAAAGGAAGCCGAGGTAAGTGCCGTATCTATCGGCGAACTCCTGGCGGGACTTATCAAGCTTTTTCAACCACTCCTCGGAGGGAGCAGCCTCAATCTTCTCCGCCTCCTCTTCGCTTACCTCCGCCGGAGGCAGGGAGGCATAAGAGATGTCCCATTTAAAAAATGATAGCGTCAGCGATACAAGGAAGATGCTTGATACGGCAGAGAATTTCATTTTATGCTGAAAATTCTTTGCTGCCAAAATGATATTATTTCCTAAGCCGCCCTGCTATCTTCTCTGAATCCTTTCCCGCCGAGCCCGCTTCTAAGAATCCTGGCAAAGCAGAATAATGCCAGAATTAGAATGAACCCCCAGGAGAAAAGCATGAATAACAAACCGGACAGCCGCATAAAACCCTTTCCCTATAGATAAACAATGTCTAGCTCGTGATCTAAAGCAAGGAATAAAAGCAGGTAATCCCTGAGATGGCGGGTCAAAAGGAAATTATTCCTGACATGCTCTCTGCCGTTTTCACCAAGTTTCTTTGCGTATTCCGGGCTGTTCAAAAGCTGCTTAAGCGCAAAGGCAGCGCCGTCTATGGAATGGCAAAGAAGGCCTGAATACTTATGTTTTATCTGAAGAGGTATCCCCCCGACGTTAGAGGCAACCACTGGCTTGGCCTTCCAAAGCGCTTCTGAGACAGTGAGGCCAAAACCCTCCTTCAGAGACTTCTGTAGTATAATGGTTGAGGCCCGCTGCAGGGCATTGATCTCGATATCATTCTGGGGAAGCAGCAGGATGTGGATATCGCGGTCATCCTTGGCCTTTTCCTTAACCTCATCCAGGACCTTCGCCCCCTCCGGGTCATCGTCTGCCGCGCCTCCGGCAAGGATAAGCTGGCAATCAATATACCTCTTTACCTTCTGGTAGGCCTCGATTACCCCTATGGGGTCTTTCAGGCGGTCAAAACGCGAAATCTGGGTAATAATCGGCTTATTGCGCTGGATATTATATTTTTTTAAAACCGAGCCGATCTCATCCTGCGGCAATTCCCGGTTTTTATCGCTTAGGGGGTCGATAGAAGGAGAAATCAGAAACTGCCTTATAGGCAGGAGCCTCTGCGAGAATCCCGGAGCCGAAAAAACAGCGGCATCGTAATCGGCAATAAAATCCCTCAGGAAAACCCAGGCCTTCTGGGAAGGGTTTGATACGTCGATATGGCAGCGCCATATCCATTTATTGCCGGACTTCTTTTTTATCATGGCTATCGGCTGCGGGTCATGCACAAAGACTATGTCTCCGGAGATGTTTATCTCTTCGATGTTGCTGTTGCTGGTCTCCATAAATATCTCGAAATCCCGCGGCGTCAATATCTCCTGCCTGCCGTGGAGGGCATTATGGATTTTCTTGGTCGCTTCAAAAAACTGGCCGCCTCCTTTTATAAGGTCCCATCTGGTATCAACCCCCAACTCGCGTAAAAGGGGCACCATCCGGTTTAATATCTCGGCAACGCCTCCCCCGACCGAGGTAGAGTTAATATGCTGTATGACCTTGCCTTTAAGCCTCTCTGCCAGGAGTTTCAAATCATCTATAACGGATTGGCCTACGATCGGGATATATTCTTCTATCTTTACCATGTATCAGCCGAACCTCTCCTCTATAATGCCGATGATCGTCCTTCTTAAGTCCTCCAGGGTGCGGGTGTAAGGGTCAAGACCAGATATCCTATCAGCCAGTTCGCGGTCTCCGATGGAAGTTTCTATCCAGTTGGAGAAGTCGTTCGTTTTTTTCTCGAGCCTCAGCCGCGCCTCAAAGATATGGAAATAGATAGAGTCTATGGTTATCTTCTTAAGAACCTCCGTAAACTCGGCCAGGTCGGAGACGACGTAATTGGTCGGCAGGATAAAGCTCACGCATTTTATAAAATGGAACTCATCCTCCGGATGGGAGAATTTCAGTTTTGCCAGAGAATTATCATTCAGGTATTCCTCGATGGTTGCGGCGATTTCGTCCCTTAAGGCGCGGATAGTCGAATACTGTATGGTATCTATGCTGGCCAGCTTCTCCCCGAGCTCGTCTTCGCCAAGGACATCCGCTACCCAATATGCAAAATCATTGGGCGGCTCCGGAGAAAGATACTGGTGCTGCTGAAGAAACCTATGGGTATGGTAGTAGATACAGGAACCCGGGACATTCTTGATAATATCCAGAAGCTGGGTCAGGGTAGTCGCCCTCAACCCCGTCAATTCCGAAAGGTGCAGGCGGGTATAAAACCGAAACGGCTCTTTGGCTTTTATCAGTTCTTTCATATCTCTAACGGTCCTCTAAAAGCATCTTTAAAAATCTGCGCATTTCGCTGTGGTCCCTTACATAATAACCGGCGGCGGACGGCCTGCTGTTGCCTACGAGGATAGTCAGCCCTTTCCTTTTTAGGGCGCGAAAGGCATCCTCGTCAGTAAGGTCATCCCCCGCGTAAACCGGGACAATCCCGCCGTCCTTTGCCGCAAAGGATTCCCTCGCCAGGAGCCAGAGGACAATCTTTCCTTTATCCCATTCCATGGCCGGCCTAACCTCAAATACCTTCTTGCCTCGATTGACCATTATCTTGCCTTTGAGGCGGTGCGGGAGGATGGCATCCCGAAAAATCCTCCTAAGGGCCGAGAGTTGCCGCGGCGCTACCAGGCGGTAATGCAGGCTCAACGATAACCCTTTATCTTCCAGCAGCGCGCCCTTGATTGCGGCTGACCCCTTTGCCAACTCGCTTTTTATGCTTCGTATTAAAGTCTTATATCCGGCAGAAACCAACGGTTCAAACTTAATCCTCGGACCCTCGATCTCCAACCCGTGGTTTCCGGAATAGATGACGTTTTGTAATCCTATCTTTTCTTTGATATCCGCCAGCGACCTGCCGCTTATGAACGCCAGCTTAAACCTGGGTTCAGCCGACAGCTCCCTAAGCAGCTCTTTTGTTTCGGCTGGCAAGGATGCCGCCTCCGGCCTTTCGACAATCGGAGCCAGGGTACCGTCAAAATCAAGAAAAATAAAGAGCGGCCTCCCTCCTATTTTTTCTTGGACGTCGTTCCATTTATCAAAAAGGTATTCCATATCTCAAATGCAAATTTTTTAAATTTCAGGCCTTCTTCAGGGAAACGAGCTCCGTAATGATGCTGCCTGCCCACTTATATATATTATTATCCCTGATGATGCTGCGCATGTTTTCCATGCGTTTCTTTTTCTCATCCGGAGGCAATTCTATCGTAAACTTTATGGCATCGGCGAACTCCTCGATGGCATAGGGGTTTATCAAAACCGCATCGGTCAATTCCCTGGCTGCGCCGGTAAACCTGCTCAAGATGAGGGCACCGCTTGAATCTGTCTTGGAAGCGACATATTCCTTGGCTACCAGGTTCATCCCATCGTGCAGGGAGCTGACAATGCATAAATCCGCCAGCATATAATACGGCCTGATCTCCTCCGGTGAAAAATACCTCTTTAGATATACTATCGGCTTCCATTCGCTGCTGGAGTATTTCCAGTTCTTGTTCTCTACCAGCTCGTCAATCTCTCCGGTTAATTCATGGTAGCGTTTTATGTGGGTGCGGCTGGGCGCGGCCAGCTGGATAAACACGAATTTTTCGCGGTACTCCGGGTATTTCTCCAGGAACCGGTCAATGGCCAGTATGCGCTCGATGATGCCCTTGGTGTAATCGATCCTGTCCACCCCCACTGCCACAATCTTGCCTTCCAGCTGGAACTCCTCGCGGATCCTGTTGAGGCGGTTGTTTTCTTCGGCGGAAAGGCTAACGGAGAGATAACCGTCAACGCTGATGGAAAATGCCCTCACCAGCGTTTCCTTGTTGCTCCTTACGACGCTGAATTTCTCGGTATCAACGCGGCACTCAATCAGACGGTTAGTGGTATCAAGGAAGTTATTGCAGTGGAACTGCACGTGAAAGCCTATCATGTCGCAGGCAAGCATGCCTTCCAGTATCTGTCTCTGGTAGGGGCATATCGCGAAGACCTCCGGATTAGGCCAGGGGATATGCCAGAACAAGGCAACGGTCGCGTCAGGCCTCTTCTCCTTAATCATCTTTCCAAGCAGGGTAAAATGATAATCCTGGATAAACACAAAGGGGGCATTGACAGGAAGCTCCTCCAGGATATTATCGGCAAACTTCTGGTTGACCTCCTTGTACATCTGCCAGTCTGATTCCCGGAATATCGGGCGGGTATGCGTAACATGGCAGAGCGGCCATAAACCCTCGTTGGAAAACCCGTAATAATAGCCATCCTCCTCTTCCTTTGTAAGCCATACCCTTTTTAAGATATAGCGGTTATCCTTCGGTGGGACCCCGAGCTTGTTTTTGGAATTCACGAATCTTCTGTCTGCCTCGGCGCTGCCGTGGGCAATCCAAGTCCCGCCGCAGGCGCGCAATATCGGGTCAATTGCGGTGACGACACCGCTTGCGGGGCGCACGCACCTGGGCTTACCGGTATCATCGTCTATTATATGCATATAAGGTTCCCTGTTGGAAACCACGAAGAATGCGTTCTCCCCCAGCTTGGCGCGGATGAGGTTCCTCAATTTATCCTCTGTCCAGAGGTCTTCCTTCTGAAATTTCTCATGCGCCTCTTCGCTTACCACTTTGCGCGCGACCCGAAGGCCCAGGGCTACCTGTTCTACCTCGCTGACAAGCTTGCCAAACTCGCCTTTTTCTTCGAATGGCCGCAGCTTATCAATATCTCCGCGCTGGAAATGCATAAACCATTGCGTAAGCCGGCGCATGGGCAGAATAAAAATCTGCCTCTGGATTAAGAAAACAGCCGCGGTTATCAACAATATGAGCGCAGCCAAAGTAATACTGAACCTCTTCCACAGTTCCACCATGGTGGTAAAAAGATACGAGGTATCGTAGATCACCTCGGCCAGCCCCAAAACATTACCCTCCTCATCCAGCACCGGGAGAATATAACTGTAAACGGTATTATCCCCGTATTTTTCCAATGCCCCCCGCGGGCTCTTGGTAGCCAGGATATCATTGATATAAGGTTTGCCCTTTTTACTCCAGCCTGAAAACCTCTGGGTGATAGCAAGGATATCGCCGTTTTTATCGTAGATAACGCACCCCTGCAAGCGCTCCCGGCGCTGAAAACTCTCAACCTGGCGGTTGGCGCCTTTGCGGTCATTGTTTATAAGGATATACCTAACGTGGGATTCCTGGGCCTCGTCTACCGCCTTGGCCTTCATCTTGAGGTCATCCATCATCTTATCTTCGGTAGAGCGTATTTGCCAGATGCCAAAAACGCTAAAAACCAGCGTTACGATAATAAGAATGGGTAAAACCAAAAAAATAGCCCGTTTCACTTTTCCTTCTCCTGCGCATAGTTTATCGCCCTTATCGGATACGGTATGACTATGCCCTCCCTGGCATAGCGCTCCTGCAGCCTCTTGATGAATTCGTGTTTAACCAGATACTGATCCACGAATTCCTTTACCCTTAATATTACGGTGAGGTTAATGCTGAAATCGCTGAAAGAACCGTAACGTATAAACGGCTCAAATTCCGGCGCGCCTCCGGTAACCTCGGTTAACACCTGCTTGGCTACCTCGCAGGTAACGCGTTCCACCTTTTTCAGGTCGCTGTTATAATGCACCCCGAGGTTGACCAGAACCGCCATCTCTTTATCAGGCAGGTAATAATTCGTAATAATGGCCTTGGTCAACTTTTCGTTTGGAACAAGTATGATATTATTAGGCAGCATCTTTATCTTTGTCGTGCGCCAGTTTATATCGGTAACGTAGCCCTCGTCCCCGGAATCCAATCTTATATAATCACCTACCCTTATCTGCTTGGATAAGATGATATAGAAACCCGAGAAGA
This sequence comes from Candidatus Omnitrophota bacterium, assembly GCA_041650795.1. Classification (GTDB taxonomy): domain Bacteria; phylum Omnitrophota; class Gorgyraeia; order Gygaellales; family Profunditerraquicolaceae; genus JBAZKK01. The sequence goes on from JBAZKK010000006.1 coordinate 18,182, forward strand.
GGTTGGAAAGGGTATCCTGAAGAGCAAGGGCGACTGCCAGTCCTCCCACGCCCAGGGTAGCCAGGATCGGCGCGATAGAAATCCCCAGACTGTTTAAAATAACCATGATGCCGACGGCGAATATGATAAGGCGCGCGACGTTCTGGGTAAGCGATGTGATGGGCATGGCCGACTGCAGTTTTATCGAATAGCTCTTGATGAGGTTACCGGCGATATTTGCCAGGACCGCCGTTACCACCAGAATACCCAGGACAAAAAGCACCCTATCTACGGTCTGGGTAAAATCCTGAGGCAGCCTCGAAGCATCCATGCCGAAATAAACGCCTAATATCAGGACTAAAAGCATAAAGGGTTTTTTGAGGGCTGCAATGATGATATCGTCGACCTTGCTACTGGTGTTTTGGGACCACCTGACAAGGCGGCTGAAGACTATCCTCCTTAAGAGATAACCGATTAACATAGTTGCCGCCAATATCGCAAGCGGAACAAGCAAATCCCTGGTATTAGCCGGTAATGAATTAAGCCATAGATTCATCTTACGGTTCTCCTGGTTATGGTTTTCTTAACTTTCTCCATAAAAAGCATATAATCTTTTTATACTACAGCGGCATCCGCTGTCAAGGTCTTTTAAGAGTTACCTAAAAATCAGGTGAAACAAAAATCCTATAAAACCGTAGATTGCGTTCTGCATAAATACTATTACGGGATTAAGCAACCCCGTAAAAAGCAGGAATATCAGGATAAAAAATCCGTAAGGCTCCAGCCTCGCAAGGCCCTGCTGGGCATCCTCGGGAAGAAAAGCCATCAGGATCCTGGAGCCGTCAAGCGGCGGGATAGGTATAAGATTGAACGCCCCCAGGATTATGTTTATCCTCACCACAATCGAAAGGGCGGTGTAGAGGCCTGGATTGGAGCCTACCGCGTGAAACTGCAATAAAAACAAGGCAACTGTCGCTATCAGAATATTCGTGGCACATCCTGCCAGGGAAACGCATATCAACCCGAGGCGGGTATTCTTAAGCCTGTAGTAATCTACCGGAACCGGCTTTGCCCAGCCAAAACCCACCAGGAAAAGCATGAGGGTGCCGAGGGGGTCGAGGTGCGAAAGCGGATTAAGAGTCAGGCGGCCGTAGTGCCTGGCGGTATCGTCCCCAAAAAAGTGCGCCATCCAACCGTGGGCCACTTCGTGCGCAATCACGGAATAAAGAAGCAACGCCGCCAATACGATAAAGAGCTGCGGGTTGCTGAACAGCAATGATATCAAACCCATCCCCTACTCCTTTTTATGCATGGTTGTCAATGATAATCCGAAAGGTTCTTTTTTGCCTTTCTTTAAAAAACCGCTCGTAAACCTGATGATATCGCGCATCATCCTGACCGACTCTACCGGATACTTACCTACCGCTGTCTCCGCGGATAACATCAGGTAATCGGAACCGTCGAGCACCGCGTTGGCTACGTCGCTTGCCTCCGCGCGCGTAGGCCTCTGGTGTTCGGTCATACTCTCCAGCATCTGGGTTGCGGTAATCACGAACTTGCCTTTCAGGTTGCATTTCCTGATAATAATCTTCTGCAGGATGGGGATCTCGTATACGGGCACCGATACCCCCAGATCGCCGCGCGCCACAATAATGCCGTCGGCAACCTCGATAATCTCATCGATATTCTCCAGGCCCTGCCGGTTCTCGATCTTGGCTATTATTTTGTGCCCGAAGGGACCGGACTTTATATAATCCCTAAGCTCTAATATGTCGTTTTTGCCCCTTACGAATGACTGCGCTATAAAATCCACCCTGTTGGCCATGCCGAAATCCAGGTCCATCTTGTCCTTATCGGTGAGCCCCTTAAAACTTAATGCGGCCTCGGGGATATTAATCCCCTTATTTTCCTTAAGCAGGCCGGGGATGACTACCTCGGTCTTGAGGTAATCCCTTGCCGATTCTTTGACAACCAGCATAATATTGCCGTCGTCTATATATATGGGGCTGCCGCGCTTTATCTCCTTCAACGGTCCTCCGTAATCAAAGGGGACTGTGTTTTTGCGCCCCGCCAGACCCCCGTTGGCTAAAAAAAGATTCTCTCCTTTCCTTAGGAAGACCGGCCTGTTTCCCGCGAGCCTGCCGATCCTTACCCTGTAGCCCTCAAGATCCTGCAATATCTTTATATTGTAGCCGTATTTTTTATTTAACCCCCTGATTGCGTCTATCCGCAGCTGGTGCTCTCCAGGTGCGCCGTGGGAAAAATTCAGCCTCGCTATCGCCATGCCGGCAAACGCCATTTTTTTTAATACGGCCGGGCTGGCGCTTGCAGGGCCAATGGTAGAGATTATCTTTGCCTCGGACATTCGGCGCGGTCTCCTTTCTTTAATCAAATGCTGCCTGCGTTTGTAAAACCTGCGCTTCCTCGGTCAAACTTTATGCCGACGTGGTCCAGGATTCTGTCAAACCTGACTTTTACAAAGTCGGTTATGACAAAAAATGCCAGGGCGTAAGCCCACACGAACCCGGCCAATCCCCACCCTATCGGTTTCATAAATACGCCGTATACCGCAAAGACGGTAGCCACAAGCTTGGTTGATTCAGCCGTCCAAAATAAGACTGCCGCAGGATAAGGGCGGCTCCAAAAAGGCTCCTCTCCTGTCCTGGCCAGATACAGGGTCATATGCCCGGCAACGGTAAGCTTAAGGAATATGAGGGTCTGGATGGCGGTGCGGTCCAGGAGCAGCACGCGCTCGCCTATCCAGAACAACAAGAAACTCGCAAATACGCCCATGATGCCGAGCATGCTTGCCAGGCTCAATACCCTGCGCATATTCCAGCTCACGGGGTCCTGGTAAAGCTTGGTATTATCGTAGGCGATCATCATGATAGGGACATCGTTTAGCAACGCCAGGAGCACTATCATTACCGCCGTCACCGGATAAAAATTGAAGACAAGGATGGAGAGCGTCATAAACAACAGCACCCTGATTGTCTCCGCCATCCGGTAGATGGTGTAGCTGTTCATGCGTTTGAATATCCTGCGGCTTTCTTTGATGGCATCGATAATCACCGATAACCCCGGTCTGGTGAGCACGATATCGGCTGCTGATTTTGCCGCATCGGTAGCGCCGCTAACCGCGATACCGGCGTCGGCTTTCTTAAGCGCCGGGGCGTCGTTGACCCCGTCTCCGGTCATACCCACGATATGGCCCCTCCTCTGCAGCTGCTCTACGATGCTGTATTTGTGCTCGGGGAAAACCTGGGCAAACCCGTCCGCCTCTTCCATCATGCGTTGAGCCTGGGCATCGGACTTATCCATAAAAGAGGACGCGGGCATGATGTTGGTCCCGAGGTTGACCTCTCTGGCAATCTCCCTGGCAACGGCAAGATGGTCACCGGTAACCATCTTGACGTCCAACCCCATCCCCTGGGCAGTCTTGATTGTCTCGGCAGAATCCTCCCGCGGCGGGTCATAAAGCGCGACAAGACCCAGGAGCTGCCAATTGCCGCTGTTGTCGGTTTTGGCCACGCCAAGGCTGCGGTACCCTTTTGCCGCAAAATCGTCCACGCAACTCTCAACCTCATCCGCGACATTTTCCTTATTAGACACCAGAGACAGGATAATCTGCGGCGCTCCTTTAGCTACCTTAAAACGCCTCCCGCCGGAATCCTCGATAGTTGCCTCGGTGCGTTTTGCAACCGGGTCAAAAGGCTTGAATTCAAGTGCTTTATATCCCGTCAGAGAAACGATAACCTCTTTGTCTAACTTTGCCCTGGCAATAATGGTATTATCGATAGGATCCTCATCCTCCTGCCGCGATGCTAAAACTCCCGCCAGAAGGACGTCGTTGTCTTTAAATCCTCCGAAGGGCTTTATTTCCCTGACGCTAAGTTCGTTTTTCGTAATGGTGCCGGTCTTGTCCGAACAGAGCACATCTACGCCGGCCATCTCTTCGATGGCAACGAGCTTGCTTACGATCGCTTCCTTGCGTGCAAGCGCCACTGCTCCTACTGCCATGGTTACCGTAAGCACCGCAGGCAAGGCTACGGGTATAGAAGCAACCACGAGGATTAATGCGAACTGGAGTATCTTGAGTATCTGCTCGTGGCGGAAGAGTGCCACGATAAAGATAAGACCTACCAGCGCCACTGCAAGGACGATGAGATAATCCCCTATCTTTATCACCGCCTTCTGGAAATGGCTGTGCTTTTTGGCCTCGGCAACAAGCTTAGTGGTCTTGCCGAAATAGGTATTCATGCCGGTTGCAACCACCAGGGCGTCCATTTCACCCTGGCGGGCGATTGAGCTGGAATAAGCGATATCGCCGGCGTGCTTTTCTACGGGAAGGGATTCTCCGGTAAGCGCCGCCTGGTCAACCAACAGATACTGCCCCTCCGTAAGCTTGATGTCGGCCGGTATGATATCCCCCAGGCGCATACGTATTACGTCTCCCGGAACAAGCTCGCTGGCAGCAATATCGGACCATCTCCCGTCGCGCAGCACCCGCGCCTTAAGCGCCAGCCTTTTCTTCAATAATTCAATGGCGTTGTCGGCCTTGTACTCCTGCCAGAATCCTACTATGGAATTCACCAGGAGCATCGCAAAGATAATCCAGAAATCCTGCCACTGGCGGGTAACCGCTGAAAGCACGGCGGCGGTCTCTATCATCCATGGGATAGGACCCCAAAAATACCTAAGGAACTTAACAAAAGGGTTGGCCCTCTTTTCGATTATCTCGTTAAGGCCGTATTGCTTAAGCCTCCTGCCTGCTTCATCAGAAGACAAACCGCGCCTGCCTGAAGAAAGATTATCCACGTTATCCCGGGCGTTCATGAATGCCCTCCCCTTATAAAAATCCGACTAATCCGGCCTGCGGCGGCGCAGGGATTCATGCAACTCCTCCTCTATCTTCCTGCGCTCGTCTATCTCAAGATGCAGCTGCCTGTTGATTATATTCAGAGCCGCCTGCGATAACGCGGACTCATCCTGCTTCTTGCGGACCCTGTATAAAGAAACCCCAAGTATAACTAAAATCAACAATATCGATCCGCTGAAGATAAGGTTATTCAACGCATTCCTGTTGATGGGCCCTGATATCAAGCGATAATCCATCATCAACGCGATAGACCAGGTGTGCGAACCGATGTTGACCGGGGCAAAAGCAATTAATATCCTTTTGACCCCGGCTGTCTTGCCGCCCGGAGAAAGGTATAGCATATCCGTGCCTTCCTCTCCGGCAAGCATCCTTTCGATAATATGCTCTGAGCGACGTCGCTCCTCTTCGCCTGGGATATCGTTAATTATAACTCTGACGCTCTTGCCTAAATAACTCCTATCGCGGTAACTGAGTAAAGTCTTTTCGTTGTCTATCATAAATGCGCGCCGCTCTTCCGCCTGGTTGAGATGCTCAAGCAGCCTGTCTATCCTGCTGACCAGGATATCGGCGCGCAGCAGGCCGATAGACCTGCCTTCTTCCGTCACGGGATAGAGATCGGCTATCGCCAACTCGCCGGAAGCTAACCTGAAAACGCTGCTGGCGTATGGCCGGCCTTCCTCGAGCGTACGTCTTAGCGCGGGCGCCTCTGAGAAGTCCCTGCCTATCATTTCTTCCTTTGCAGGGTCGACATCGACAATCACGCCTTTAGCGTTAATCAGATAAAGCGAATCTACCAACTCCTCGACATCCTTGTAAGAACCCTCCAGGTACTCCCGATATTTCTTCCATTCATCCCTGCCGTATCTGCCTGCGAGCATCTGATGAACGGCGAACTCCGAAGAAAGTATCTCCAGCTCCTGATTGATGTTACCGATGTATTTTTCGATACTCTGGGCTTCGGATTTGGCGATAATCAACAGCTGCGCCTGCGCCTCCCTGACCATGGTTCTTTTAAAATCGGCATGGTTTAACCAGGCTTGATAGCAAACCACCGCTAAGACAATCGCCAAAACCGGATAAAACCATATTTTCCTGATGATATTGCGCATTTCTCCCCGCCGCATCCTGCCTTATCCCTCTACCTTTATGGCGCTGACCGGGCACTGCTGGGCAGCGTCCTTGGCGGCATCCTTTAAGGCATCCGGGACCGGATTCTTATATCCGACTGCCTTATCCCCTTCCATTCTGAATACGTCGGGACAGGTCTGGACGCATAAGCCGCAGCCTACGCAAGTGTCCGCATCGACGGAAATTCTCATAACAATCCCCCCTTCTCAATCCCCGTTACGAGTTTATTGTATTTTCCGTGGATAAGTTCCGCGTCAAACTCGCGGAATTTAGCGAGCATCTTGTCCCTCTCTTCTTTTGTAAAATAATCCATGGAGGGAATAAAAAACTGCTTGTCCTCTTTCTGGATGTGTCCGGCATAAAGCTGAACCAATCTGTCGAGAGAGTCCTTGATGTCTTCTATCGAACCGGGCTTATTCTGGAGGTAACCCAACCTGGCAGCCTCAATCTTGGCCACCATCCCCCTTGCCCGGGCATGGTCTTCTAACAAAGCGGCTAATGTCTTCTTGTGTTCCTCGGAGAGCTGTTTAGACTGGAGGTCTTTAAAAAGGAAATCCTCTTCTTTGCCGTGGTGGCACCTGTCGGCGTAAAACCTGAAGAAATCCACTGCCAGCGCGATAAAGCCCAAGTCTAGCGCAGCCCCGCCCGCTATCCTCGCATTCTCCTCTCGCAATAAAGCAACCATGCGTTCGATAAGCCTGTGCTCTATCATCAAAGGCCCTATCGGAAGCACGGCGGCCTTCGGCTTATTATCCATGCGGATTCCCCTTTGTTAGAAAACGAAGGCTCGCCTCTGGTATAATATTACGCGCGGTTGCGCTTGCGTATCGCCTATCGTCTATTTTATTATTATTTCTTCCGGGAAGAAGACTTTGACTTTGACTTGGATTTCGGACTCATCGGCTTACCGCAGCACCAAATAGTTCTTCTCGAGATGCCGCATGCGTCTACGATAACCTGCCTGCCGCAGGGGATACAAGTCAGTTTTTGGCCTTTTTTCAATTTTGCCATCTGCCCTCCCTTTTTATCGCGCTATTCTACCTTCAATTCCTTGCTGTTCTGCCATAAGCCGTGGATATTGCAGTAGCTGGAGGCGTAAATGACCCCGGGCTTGCCGGTTTTAAAGCTTAATGCTGCCTCGTGATGGGTATAGACGGAACTCGTATCCGGCCCCTGCACCGAGGCGCCGTGAGCAGAGAATTCAGTCCTCCCTATCAGGTAGGGGAATTTTTCCCCCTGAGGGTGGAAATAAATCTCAATCCAACTGATATGGTGCTCGGTCTTATTAGGATGAGCTATCTCTTTCCCTACCGCGGCAACAACCCTGATAAGCTCACCCTTCCTGGCTTTATCCGGAGCCTCTATCGCGGGGACGTGCTTCTCCGCCTTCCAGTCTGCGCTTTGAAACAGCTCTTTTAGCTCTGCCATTATGAACCCTCCCCTCACAATGATTATTTGCCGAGAAGAAGCGAAAGCTCGGTTACGTGCTCCTGCTCGTCAATGATTACATGGCGGATCTCGTGCTCCAGGGTCTCAAACTCATACTGAAGGCTCTCCTTGTTCTCTATCACCTGTTTATAAATCTCCTTGTAAAAATCGATGGCATCTTTTTCGTTGCCAAGATTGACTTCAAGGATATCTTTGGTTTCAGTTGCTTTATGGGTCTGGGCCAGGCCCATGCTCGGCTCTCCGCCGAGATAACTCGCTATGAGATTACGGAACTGCTCCTGGTGCTTGGTCTCATCGGAGGCAAGCTCTTTTAGCCTCTCGATTATCTTCTCGCCTCCAAGCCCCTTGATAAGCTCCGCGTGGGCAAGGTATTGGATCCTGGCAGCGTGCTCCAGCTCCAATGCCTGGTTAAGCTTCTTTATCAGCTCTTGCTTTATATCAGCCATTTCTTTCTCCTTTCCTGAGAGTGCATCCTTTTATATCAGCCCGAAGATATGATTCTTATTTCCTTTTTACCGCTCCTCCTTCTTGCCAGGTTATTTGTTTTACGCGGGTATCGTTTGTGCTTATTTCGGTTTTAATGCTTCTTCCGGTATTTCTCCCGAAATTTTCAAAGGACGCAACCAAAAGGTAATTTATGGTATCCCTTATCTCAGAGTTCTGGCTGGCGCTCGAATTCTCCCCTATCCAGATTATCTTTTTTTGGTTATTGGCCCTGAGGCTGGCGGCGTCAAGCACATTCAAGGTAAGAGAAGAAGTGAACACCGTAATCCGATAAGGAACATAGGTGGTATAACCGGGTAGGTTTATGATTGAGGTGCTGGTCTTGCCGCTGGACTTATAGGTCTGGACAGTTTCAGTCTGGCCTGCCTGAAAAACAGGCCTGAGCTCCGTCGCCCTTCTGCCGGAGCTTACCGAATAGCTAAAACTAAGGTAAAAATCCGCCTTCTCGTAAGAGGCTATCTTGTAGCCGCTCTCAACAAGCAGCTTCTCTATCTTGGCTTTGATTTCATTATCAAGGATGGGGTTATTTTCGTTCTTATTCGCCAGGACGCAAAAAGATGCCCCGGCGGGGATGGGATCCGGAGTCTCGGTGATATCGAGGTAATCATTGACCGTAACCGCATAATAGCTCGCGCAGCCGGATAAAAAGAGAAGCGACAGGAAAAACGTCAATACTATCTTTACCTTATGCATCCTTTTTCCCGCCTCAGAAGTTGGCCAGATTAACCCGCCAGTCTGGCTTATTTAACTTATTATTGAAATCCGGATGATGACTGTTGAGCCATTTATTGAAGTCTTTGACATCGTTGAATCTTTCATCTACGGTGCCGTTGTAATCTTCGTCCACCTCGGCGGACTCGAATTTCCCGCCTTTAATGTGCACCGTTACGTCTGGCTTGCCGTCATAATTGGTGTCGGCTTCAATCTTGGATATGTATTCCCCGTCCTTATAATAGGTTACGTCCGGTTTGCCGTCCTTATTTACGTCGGATGTCCCGGCTACCGTCATCTGCTGCCTGGGAGTAATATGCGAACACCCCAGATTGACGCTCAAAAGAAAAAACGCTAACGCCATAAAGAACCACGCGACGCTATCTTTCATAATCATCCTCCTTCTTCCGGAAGCTTTATTATATCACTCTTTCAACCGATGTTAAACGATTTTTCGAAGCGCAAAGCGGAGAGGTTCTCCTCTCTCTGGAGTAAAAACGCTTTCCCGGCTGTCCGGGAAAGCGTTCCCGTTTTCCTGTTAGAAACTGCCGGTTGTATCGTCTATTACCCGGGAGGCAAAAAATGAAAAACTCTCATACCTGCATAACAAACTGGCCGCAGGAAGACCGGCCGCGCGAAAAACTACTGCGGCAGGGAGAACATACCCTCAGCGACTCCGAGCTCCTCGCTATAATCATCCGCTGCGGCACAAGGGGATTCAGCGCCGTAGACCTGGCGAGGAAGATTCTTCATAAATTCAAAACATTCCGCAATCTCTCGCATACCGACCCCGCGTCATGGGAGGAATTCAGGGGAGCGGGGCTCGGAGACGCAAAGATTATCCAGATAAAAGCAGCGATAGAAATCGGAAGGCGGTTTAAGGAAAGAGAAATAAAGACTTACCGGCCCAGGATAGAATCTTCGGCAGATGCGGCCGAAATCATGATGCCGAGGATGCGAGACCTGAAAAAAGAAATATTCAAGGTAATATTGCTGGACTCCGGGGCGCGGATTATCGAGGTTGCCGAGGTCGCGGAAGGCACGGTAAACCTGGTAAAGCCGATCTTACGGGAGATCTGCCATAAGGCGCTGCAAAACTTTGCCCCCTCCCTGATATGCGTTCATAATCATCCTTCGGGAAACCCCGCGCCCAGCCCGGAAGACAAAAAATTCACCCGCGAGCTCATAAAGGCGGGAGAAATCCTTTCCATAAAAGCGCTCGACCACATCATTATAGGTAACGACGATTATTTCAGCTTTTCCGATGCAGGGATTATCTAGGGGTTATTTCTGAATGGCTATTCGAAGAAAAAATCAATCTTCTTTTTGTAGAGGCGGGCGAATTCCTTCAGCTGGACGGTATCGATGCGCCGCTGTCCTGATTCGATTTTAGAGACGTAAGACTGGGTACGGCCCAGCTTCCTGGCGGCGTCAACCTGCCTTAATTTTACATTACGGCGCGCCTTCACGAGTTTAGCTACCAGGCGCTTATGACTTTCAGTAAAAATCGTCTTATTCATCTGATTATAAACCGCGCCTTTTCCTTGACAATAAGCGCTACCATGATATATTAAATTATCCGATATTCCAAAACGGAATACCACTAAAGCAGAAACACTTTCCAACCCAATCGTGAAACGTTTTCCTTCCCATTCGGGAAAGTGTCTCACAAAAGGGACACTTTACGAACGACTCCAGACCCACCCTGGCTTTTTGAAAGATTTATTCTAAAAGAGCGATTTTTGTAATATAATTAAACTATGTTTCCATCTATCAGCCATATCCTCACCCAATTCTCATTTTTCCATCTAAACATCCTCTTCCTCCTGGGATTAGCCCTATTTGGCGGGACTATCGGAGGCCGTATCTTCCAGAAATTACAAATCCCCCAAGTCGTAGGTTATATCGCCATAGGCATTTTAATCGGGATATCGGGACTCAAGATTATCGACCGCGAAGTGCTCTCCACGCTGCAGCCACTCAATTATTTTGCGCTGGGCCTCATCGGCTTCATGATAGGAAGAGAACTTAAAAAAGAGGTTTTCATCAAACACGGGACAAAACTCATCAATGTCCTGCTCTACGAAGGAATAACTGCTTTTATCCTGGTTTCCATACTTGTAAGCATCCTGGGGTTCTTTATCCTCGGCGACTGGAAACTGGCGTGCGCGTTGGGGCTCCTGCTCGGAGCTATCTCTTCCGCTACCGCGCCGGCAGCCACTACCGATGTGCTATGGGAATACAGGACACGCGGACCGCTGACCACAACAGTATTAAGCATCGTCGCTTTAGATGACGGGTTGGCGCTCCTGCTCTTCGCTTTTGCATCGAGTATCGCCTTCAACCTGACGGGCCACGCCTCAAGCAGCATATTTGAGCTCTTCAGACACCCCTTATATGAAATCGGCGGCTCCTTATTAATAGGTTCGCTTTCAGGGTGGCTGCTGATAAAAATACTCAAGCGCTATCCCCAGCGGGAGAAAATACTCGCCTTCTCCATAGGTACCGTATTGCTTACGCTCGGGCTGGCTTCTGCGTTCGGGATGGACATGCTCCTGGCTGCCATGATACTGGGAGCGGTAAGCGTTAACTACGCTCCGAAGGCAAGCGCGAAGATGTTCGAGGTAGTCGACAGCTTTACGCCTCCCATCTACATCCTCTTTTTCGTGCTGGTAGGCGCAAAGCTCGACATCACCAAAATATCCCTGCCCATACTCTTTCTGGCCTTTGTCTACCTGCTCGGAAGGAGTTTCGGCAAGGGTATCGGCGCAAGCCTGGGCGCGCGCATCTCAAGGATGCCGAAATCAGTGCAGAACTACCTGCCATTATGCCTTTTTAGCCAAGCGGGCGTGGCAATAGGCTTATCAATCGTAGCTGCGCAGGCATTCCCAGACCAGATAGGCAATACCATCATTATCGTTATAACCGTGACCACCTTCGTAGTGCAGATTATCGGCCCCCCCCTTACCAAACTGGCAGTGGTCAAAGCAAAGGAGACCGGCCTCAATATTACCGAAGAAGACCTCATCCATAAGCTCAAGGTCGGGGAGGTCATGGATACGGGGTACCCCGTAATTTACGAGAATATGAAACTCGAGGAGATTCTGAAGATTTTCGGGGAAAGCACTAATTTTTATTATCCGGTAGTAACCAAGGGGGGCCTGCTGCGCGGGATAATAAGCGTAGATGACATCAGGAATGCTTTTGCAACCTCCGGGCTCAACGACTTAGTGGTTGCCGTTGACCTTATGGAGCCTTCAACAACTGCCGTTAGCGCCGACTCCAGTCTCTCCGTTGCAAAAGAACTCTTAGACAATCACCTGGAATATCTTCCGGTGGTCGATAAAAACAACAAACTCCGGGGATTCCTGGAGGTTAGGATGCTCAATAAGATAATCTCAAAGAAGATTATAGAATTTCAAGGCCGGATAAAATCGCTGGATGACTCTCTATAAAAATTGCGCTTCTTAAGAACCGGTTCAGTTCTGCGCCGAAGCCTCTCCCTTTTTCGTATCCTGATTCGCCAACGATACCAATTCCTCCGCGATATCCTTGCTTAACGAAGTTACGACGACATTCAGCGCCTGGACTAAACCCGGGTAGCTCTGCGGCACAATCGGCTGCCGTATCTGGACCCTTTTCGTAAAAACCATTTGTTTGCTCTCCAGGTCAAGGACCGAACACTGCGCCACAAAAGATAAATCCTTATCAAGCTCGCTATCCAGCCGGATAACATTCACAACCACCTGATACTTTACCGGGATAAGCAGGTTCCACGGGAACATCTCGGTGGTCGCCCCAGGAAGCAGCACTGCCAGGTTCTCGTAAATCAGGCGGTTAATGCCGAAATCAAGCTGCTCTCCCCAACGGTCAAACTCGGCAAAGTTAAGCATCTTTTTCTTATCCTGGGTCACAATCTGGGGGCGGTTTAAGTATTCCGGGATTTTAACCGGGCCTATCCCGATAATTACATCAGGGGGGATATCGGCTTTCCCCGTCACATCCCCCTTGGCTGTGGCGCTGAGCGTATAAAATCGCGGGTTGGGGCTCTTCGGTATCGATATACATCCCCCCAAAGCCAAAGAGAAAACCAGGGCTGCCGTCACCATGCCATATAACAATGAGGATTTTTTCATCTTATTCTCCTTTGCGGCTATTTAGAGACCTCTTTGCCTTTTAAGAGCGCCTCGGGGTGCATCTCAAGATATTCGACGAAGAGGCGTATGGAGCGCGCTGCCTGCGTCACCTCCTGCACCACGTTGCTTAACCCGTAGAACCCCTCCGAATTCACCAGCTTATTAATCCCTGCCACCGCCTGATTTAAATTCTCGGAGATTTCCTTGACCGGTATCTCGTTCATGACCTCAAAGATGTCCGGTGATATAGGCAGCACCGGCAGTTCAGGGTACTTTTTGATAATGCCGTAGGTCTTCGTTTCCTTGTCCGGATAAAAATCAAAGGCAATCATGAGCTGCCCGGTTATGAAATTCTGTATCTCTAGCTTCGCCCTCAAGCCCTGCTTAATCAAAAGCGCGTAATCCGTATAACCCAGCTCCTCCGGAAACCCCTTTACGCGCGCAAGCTCCACGTCGATAATTACGGGGATGAGCACGCCCTTTGTCATGGGGTCATAAATGAGGCTGATGGAGCTGACATTTCCTATCTTGACGCCCTTGAAAATAACCGGCGCCCCCACCGAAAGCCCCTTGACCGAGTCGCTAAAGAAAAGGACGTATCTGTCGGTATTCTTAAAGAGACTACCTGAGCCGAAAACGAGTATCGCTATCATCAGTAGCGCTACCGCGCCCACCACAAACATGCCAATCGCCGTTTTATCAACTTTTCTCTTCATCGCGCGACTCCCTGCCTCTCTCCCCTTGTCAGAAACCGGATGACACGGGGGTTCTTGGAATTATTCAATAAATCCCTGGGGTTGCCTGAGGCAACCATGGTCTTAGTCTCCGAGTCAAGGAATATGGAATTATTCCCCACCGCAAAGATACTTGCGAGCTCATGGGTGACTACCACGATAGTAGCCCCCAGCGTATCCCTGAGCTGGATAATCAAATCATCGAGCATGCGGGCACTCGGCGGGTCAAGGCCTGCAGAAGGCTCGTCGAAAAAAATAATATCCGGGTCGAGGGCGATGGCGCGCGCCAGCCCGGCCCGTTTACGCATCCCGCCGCTTAGCTCGGAAGGGTAGAAATCAGCGTAGCCTGCCAACCCCACCAGGGCAAGCTTCAGTTCCGCCACTTCCCTTATCTGCTCGGGGCTTAATCTCGAATAAAGCTCCAGCGGCAGCGCCACGTTCTCGCCCAGCGTCAACGAGCTCCAAAGGGCTCCCCCCTGATAAAGCACCCCGAAACTGCGCATAATGTTCTGCTGCTTGGCGTCATCCTGCTTCCAGAAATCCCTGCCGCCGTATAAAACCTCTCCCCTCGCCGGCTCTTTAAGTCCGATAAGGGCTTTTAGGAGCGTGCTCTTGCCGCATCCGCTTCCCCCCATCACTATAAAGATATCGCCTTTCTGCACCTTAAAGTTAAGGTCGCGCATCACGACATAATCATCGTAGCTTAAGTCGAGGTTGCGCGCTTCGATAACAGCAGCCGATAGAGTCTCCATCCGGTTACACCCTTATTACCCGACAGATAAAAGTAATTATTGCGGTCGCTATCACAATGCTTGTGATGGCGCTGACTACCGCTGATGTAGTCGCTTCTCCCACGCCTGCCGCGCTCCTTTCGCATTTAATGCCGCGCAGGCATCCGGCTACCGCGATAATCACCCCGAAAACAACGCTGTGCACCAGGCCAACCCAGAGGTTGCTGAGACCAACGGCAGCCTGGGTATGATTGATATACTCCACGGGGTTTATGCCGAGAACCCCCGTGCTGATAATAAATCCCCCTAATATACCCATAAAATCGGCATAGAGGGTTAAAAGCGGCATCATAACTACTAAAGCCATGACCCGCGGCATAACCAAAAACTCAACCGGGTTGACTCCCAGGGTCCTGAAGGCGTCTATCTCTTCGTTGGTCTGCATAATCCCGAGCTCTGCGGCAAAAGAGGCGCCGGTGCGGCCCGATATCAACACGCCGGTCATCACCGCCCCCATCACGCGCACCATGGCAATCCCGACGATATCGGCGATAAAAATCTGCGCTCCGAACAACTCAAGCTGTATCGCTCCGACAAAAGCAAGGATAACGCCTACCAGCACACTTATCAGGGAAACGAGCCCCAGGGCGTCAACCCCGCATTTCTGCACGATGGCAATAAAATCCCCCCAGCGAAAATAGGCCTTCCCCCTCCAGAAACGCCCGAAGGCACAAGTTATCTCGCCTAGAAAATTGACCAGCGAGCGGCTGCTGCGCCCCAAACGCACAACCCTTTCTCCGATCCTTGATAAAAACGGCTCGCGTATTATCCCCGGCGGCTTGACCTCCGCATTTGGCTTATCCGCAAGCCGAAGGAACTGCCCTATCCCCGCAGGCAACCCTTGCCGGACAACCTCAATTTTTCTCCCACGGCATTCCTTGAAAACCTCGATCAAAAACGAAACCAGCCCGCTGTCCCAGTTTGTCATCAGGGAAACATCAATGTCAAGCCTCCTGATATCCTTATGGGTTAGAAGCTGCGAGGTGACATCGCTTATCTGCGGCAGACCGCTTGAGATCCGCCAGTCTCCGATTAGTTTAAGCAACATGGTCTGCGGCGTTGAATAATCAATCGCGAGTTTTTCCAATCATTCCACCTTTTAGATAATCCGATAAGCTCATTCTCACTTACCAAAAATTTTATCCAGGAGGCCTCCTACGGTTTCCTTGATAGAATCCTTCCCGTCTCCGGAACCGGCAGTATCGCCGATCGCCTTATCCAGGGCTTTGAAAATCTGGCTCTTTGCCTGATACGCAAGAATTTTCTTGGCGACGTATTCCGCGTCCACGCTGATTTTTAATTCCGACGCCTTGCCCGAAACCTCAATAGGGATATAAATCTGCTTATCATCGCTCAAGAGATATTCCAGCTGCGGGACTACGGAAACCATTGCGGCGGAGAGCTGCTCCGGAATAAGAAAAACCCCCTTCAATGAGAAGGAACCGTCAAAACCTGCCTCCCCCGCCCCCTTGAACAGAAACTCGTCAGCGCCAAGGGTTGCTTCTTTTATAATAACGCGCTTGCCGGAAATCACAACCGGTATATCGGCGTCAGAAATCTCCGTGTCAGTCTGGCTCAATTTATCCCTGAAGCCCCCCTGAAGACGCTCCTCTAATGCCTCCTCGAGCCCCGGTATTACCGAAATCTTATCCAGCACCGCACGCAGGATATTTATATTTTTCAGTTTTGCGTTTGAGAGCGTCACATTGCCGTTTCCCGAAAGACCGGACTCCAGCGCGGATCGGGAAAACCCCCCCCCATTCAAGTCCATCTTCATCCCCAGGGTCCCCTCAAATTTCACCGCGGACTTATCCTGCCTGATAAGCTGTTGGAGCTTCAGGTTCTGGACAAGAGCCTTAAAAACAAAATCCTGCTTACCCTGGACATCGCGGATTTTGCCTGAAAGATTAAGGGTGCCTCCTGCCAGAGATGCGGCTGCCTCATCCAACAAAATGTCTCCCGCGCTGACCTTGACGCCTACGGATAATCCGCTGACAGCAGAAGCAAGTTGCCTCAATTGTATATATCCGCCTGTCAGGGATACCGTAGCCTCAAATCCGGAGAGCCCGCTTGAACCTATCGTCAATGACGGCATGGAAAGCTTCAATCCCCCCTTAAGGAGAACCGGAAGAAGATTAGCGTTTACCATCGGGAGTGAAGAGGAAATTTTATTAAGGTCAAGCGTCGAAAGATCACTGGAAGCCTTAAGCCCCATGATGCTAGCCTGGCCCGATTTAAGGCCTATCCTGGCCTTGCCCTCTATCCTGACATTTTGCTTCGAAGAAAATAGCGCAGCCTCTGCCTGAAATGGAAAACTGTCGCTAAAGGAGGCCTTCTTTACGGACAAACCAAGATTGGTAATCTCAAGGCTTACAGCAGGCTCAAAGGAACGGTCGATATAGATTACTAATGCATTCTTGACCCTCAAGGAAGATACCAGTAGCGCCGGAGGAACTGCTGGTCTTGACGGCTTAATGGGGGGCTGACCTTTATCTTTCCTGTTTTGAGCGCCTGCCGCAGGACCGATAGTGGCGGCATTCACCAAACCCTCTTTGCTGCGGATAATAGTGATACGCGGGGAATCGATGACAACGGAAGAGATATCGATTTTTCTACGCAGGAGATAACCTAATATGTCCGCCCCCACAGATATCTCGTCTACGGAGAGAAAATCGCCTTTCTGAAAAGCGGGGTCATCCGAAATAACAAGCCCCTTGACCTTAAGGCCGATGCCATGGGCTAGGGAAAACCCAAGGCTTAATCTTTCGAAGTTTACATTGCGGTTTAAGGCGCTCTGGGCCTGGCTGATGATCTGCGGCTTGAAGCGATTGACATCAAAGACCTTGACGAAGATAGCCGCTGCCAGAAAAAACAGCAACAGGAGGATCAGGAAAGATATGCCAACGACCTTTACAATCTTCATCCGGCTTTTAGGATTAATCGTGATACGAAATCATTATACCACAAAGGAAAGAAAAATAAAAATAGACACGCTTATCGCCCTGCATTATGACGGCCGGATATCCTACGCTAAGCTCTTGTGGAACTTTAGGGTGCTCAGGATAACGACGGCCAAACCGATAATCAACAGCGGCAGAAGCTGGCTCCAGAGGATATCTATACCCACGCCTTTAAGGAATATGCCCCTGACAACCACCAGGAAATAACGCATCGGGTTAAAAATCGTAGCCCATTGGATGAACTTAGGCATGTTGGCGATGGGATAGGCGAACCCGGAAAGCAGTACCGTCGGCATATAGAAAAGGAATACCGACATCATCGCCTCCTGCTGTGTCGAAGAGATTGTGGAAATAAAAAGCCCGATCCCCAGGGTAGTAAACAAATAAATACAGGTAGAGACCAAAAGCAGCAAGATATCGCCTCGCAACGGGATATGGAACCACAGCACCCCCAGGGCGGTTACCAGGACGATCTGGACCAGCGAAATCAAAGCAAAAGGAAGGAGCTTGCCGGCAATCAGCTCTATTGACCGCAACGGGCTGACGATCAATTGCTCCATCGTCCCGATCTCCTTCTCCTTGACGATCGCCATGGAGCTCAAGAGCAGGGACATCATTGTTACGATCATCGCGATTACCCCCGGAAGGTAGTAGTTGCGCGAAATAAGGTTGCCGTTAAACCAGGCGCGGTCCTTCAAGTCCACGCTCGGGAAGGTCTCAAGCCAGCCCCGCGCTTCGATTTCCCCCTTCAACAATCTATACTGGTAATTGCTCACGATCGTATTGGCGTACCCCATCACGACCATGGCGGTATTGGAATCCGTGCCGTCAAATGCCAGCTGGATATTCGCCTCTTTGCCGGCTTTGATGTCGCGGCCGAAGCCGCGGTCAATGCGGATTACGACGCTGGCTACTCCTTTATTCAGCATCTTGTCCTGCTCTGCGTCGCTGTAAATATAATGTTCGGGGACGAAGTATTTGGAATAGGTAAAATCACGCAGCAGTTCGCGGCTTTCCTTGGTATTATCGCGGTCGTAAACCGCGGTGGGAACGTAATTAATATCCCTGTTGGCGGCGTAGCCAAAAAGGATAATCTGGATAAGCGGCGAGATGAAGATGACCGTTTTCATCCGCGGGTCGCGAAAAATCTGCCTGAACTCCTTGATCAAGATCGCCCTGACGCGCTCGAACATACCTTATGCCACCTTCTTCCTGAATCTCATGACCGCAAATGTCAACATCATTAGCGCGAATAAAAACAGGAATAGCGCTTCATCCCACATGCTATCTAAAGTACCGGCCTTCAAGAACAGTTCCCGCAGTACCACGATGTAATAACGCGCCGGAATAAAATAAGTCACTACCTGCAGCACCTGCGGCATATTGAAAATCGGGTAGATAAAACCGGAGAGGATGACCGCGGGCATCATCGTGCTCAAGGCTGCCAGCTGGCTCGCCATGAGCTGCGTGCGCGCAATGACCGAAATCCATATACCCTGCGACAGCGCCCCTGTCAGGAAGAGCATGCTTAAAAACGCAAGCAGTAAATAACTTCCGCGAAAAGGAACGCCAAAAAGAAGCCTTGCCATCACTACGCCTACCAGAAGGTCAAAAAAACCGATGGCAAAATAAGGGATGAATTTTCCGATTATGAGTTCCTGGGCCTTCACCGGGGTAGAGATCAACTGCTCCATCGTCCCCCGCTCCCATTCCCGGGCGACTGTAATGGAAGTCAACAACGCCGCAATGATCATGATAATCATGGCAATAACCCCGGGGATAATGAACCAGGTGCTCGTCAACCCCATATTGAACCAGACCCGCAGGCGGGCATCCAGGGTCTTGGGAACAGCGTATCCTTTCCTGGCAAAGGTATTAGAAAGAAGATTCACATTGTAACTTGCGACTACCGAGCGCACGTACCCCATCGCGATGGTGGCGGTATTGGCGTCGCTGCCGTCCACCAAAAGCTGCAGCGGGGCGGCCTTGCCGGATCTTAGATAATGCGAAAAGTCCTTGGGGATAATCAGGGCCATCAGGACCTTGCCGGTATCGATTAGATGCTCGATCTCGCGGTAATTATCGGCATAAGCGACGATCTGAAAATACTTGGAATTTTTGAAATTCAGAAGGAAGTCGCGCGAGAACTGGGAACGATCCTGGTCCCAGACCACGGTGCGCACGTGGTCGATATCCAGCGATAACCCGTAACCGAATACCAATAGCAGGAAGACCGGGATCGCCAACGCCAGGGCGAGCGAACGCGGGTCGCGCCGGATCTGGATAAATTCCTTTCCGGCGACAGCCCTAACTCTTCTGAGATTCAGCCTAGTCATAGTTTTCTATCGCGGAAACAAATACGTCCTCCAGCGAAGGGAGGATTTTATCGATGCTATAGCCCGGGGCTTTTTGGGCGTCCAGGTATTCCTTAAGCGCCGGGACCGCCTTGGCACTGTCATACACTACCGCATGGATCGCAGAGCCGAAAAGCGCCGCCTCCTTGACTTCTTTGGTCTTCATAATCCTCTCCAGCCAATCCTGGGCATTAGGAAGTGCAATCTCCAATACCTCGTTCTTCATGCCGCTGGTCTTCATCTCCTGGGGGCTGCCCTGAGCGATAATCGTACCGTGGTAAATCAGGACCATGCGGTCGGCATTCTCCGCTTCATCCATGTAATGCGTAGTCACAAAAACCGTAACGCCCCCGGCCGCCAGCTTCTTGATAATATCCCAGAAACTCGCCCTGGTAATCGGGTCAACCCCGGAAGTCGGCTCATCCAAAAAAATAATCTTGGGCCTATGTATTAAGGCGCAACCCAAAGCCAGGCGCTGTTTCCACCCGCCGGCAAGATTGCCGGTCAGGACGGACTCCATCCCCTCCAACCCCGCGGCGCGCACCGTCTCTTTAAAACGCTCCTTTTTCTCTTCCCGCGGAATCTTGTATATCCCGCTGTAAAAATTGATATTCTCCCCCACGGTCAAATCATTGTAGAGCGAGAATTTCTGCGACATATACCCGATGTGCTCCTTGATATAGTGCTGTTCCCTGATAATATCGTAGCCCCCCACCTGCCCGCTTCCCGAAGTAGGAGGTATAATCCCGCAGAGCATCCTGATAGTAGTGGATTTCCCCGCGCCGTTAGGGCCCAGGAACCCGAAGATCTCCCCCTGGCCCACCTGGAAGTTGATACGGTTGACAGCGGTGAAATTTCCGAATCTCTTCTCAAGCCTCTGGACACTTACCGCAATATTATTGCTGGTGGCTGCGTTCATATTCCTCCACAATCGCAATAAATGCCTGCTCCAGGGTCTTAGCCCGGCGTTCCTTCTTGACATTATCAGGGGAATCGCAACGCAGGAGTTTACCTTTATGCATCAGCCCGACCCTGCGGCAGCGTTCGGCTTCGTCAAGGTAACAGGTAGAGCAGAAAATGGTAACTTTCTGTTTTAAAAGGTCATAAAGTATACTCCAGAAATCCCTCCTCGAAACCGGGTCAACCCCGTTGGTGGGCTCGTCGAGAAACAAGACTTTAGGGGTATGGATGAGCGCGCAGGCCAGTCCCAGTTTTTGCTTCATCCCTCCGGAAAGCTTGCCTGCAAAACGCTCCTTAAAAGGCAGGAGCCCGGAAAACCCCAGCAGCCGGTCGATGTCCTCCCGGCGTTTTTCTTTGGGTACCCCGTAGACATCGGCATAAAAATTGATGTTCTCCATGACACTCAACTCTTCGTAAAGCCCGAAGCGCTGCGACATGTAAGCGATATTTTCCTTAAGGGGTTCCGCTTCCTTGACGGTATGCTTATTATAAACCCATGCCTCGCCGGAGGTAGGCTCGAGGATCCCGGTCAACAGGCGCATCGTCGTGGTCTTGCCCGCGCCGTCCGGACCGACCAGGCCGAAAATTTCACCTTCTTCAACCTCGAGGTCTAAGGAATCCAGGGCAGTCAAGGACCCGAATTTACGGGTGAGGTTTTGGGTCTTGATGGTAACCATTGACTATTCGATGATGTAGGCGTCCGCCGGCATCCCGGGCTTGAGATCCAGGCTCTCGTTATCCGTTTTCACCTTTATCCGGTAGACGAGTTTAACCCTCTCCTGCTGCGTCTGGATAAACTTGGGGGTGAATTCAGCCTCGCTGGATATAAAAGAAACCCTTCCTTTGTATTTTTTGCCTGGGTAGGTATCGGTGGTAACGTAGGCCTCCTGGTTGAGCTTTACCCGTCCCAGGTCAGTCTCATTGATATAGGCGGTAACCCAGATATTATGCAGGTCTACGGCAGTAAATACGGGAGTACCCGGCTGGACGACTTCCCCCGCCAGAGAACTCTTCACCAGCACGAATCCGTCCAGCGGAGAAGCAAGATCCGCAAACCCCAGCCGCGTATCCGCCAATTCCAGCTGGGCCTTAAGCTGCTCTACGTTGGCACGGTCAGCGTCGAATTTAGTTTTGGCGTTGTCGCGGCCCTGCACCGATATCGCTCCGACCTTCAAAAGGCTCACCGCCCTTTCGTAATCTATCTTTGATAAGGCATACTGGTACTCTGCGGCTTTCAAGGCCGCCTCGGCATTCGCCTTGACCTTGCTGAGCTCGTCAGTATTCAGGCGCGCCACGATATCCCCCCTGCGGATTACCTTTCCTTCATCGGTAAGGAGCTCCAGTATCTGTCCGTTGACGCGGAAAGAGATACGCACGTCGTCACCTTCGATGTTGCCGGAGACCTTGATGCTCTTCTCGTGCCTGGATTTATCCTTCTCTATGATGTATGCTGCGGAGAAACCAGCGATGAAAACCGCAGCAATTATAATAATAAGCCTAACCTTCTTTTTCATTTTTTTCCTCCTTAATAACGCTCTCCCCCATACTTCTTGCCAGATAGGCCTCGGCCATCAGGTAATCATAAACCGCCGAGGCGAGGTTCTGCTGGATCTGGCCGAGCGAAACCTGCGCATCCAGGACATCGAGGTTCTTGGCAACGCCGCTGTCGTAGCTGACCTCGGCAATCTTCAGGGCCTCCCGCGCCTCTCCTATATGGTCCTTCTGCGATTTTATGATTGACTCTGCTTCGTTAAGATTCAGGCAGGCCCGGCGTATATCCACGGCAATCTGGTCGGAGAGATTATCCTTGCTTATAACCGCCTCGGCATAGCGCGCCCTGGCCTCCTCCACCTTGGCCTTGGTAGAAAATCCTTCGAATATCGGCACGGTAAAGCTGAACCCCGCATTCCAGTTATTATGCTCCCTGTTGATAAGGTTGCCGATATTGTTGGAACGATAGCTATAAGCTGCGTTCAAATCCAGCTGCGGCCTGTATCCGGACCTGGCCATCTGGATGGACCATTTATTGATGTCTATCCCCAGGGTTTTAAGCATCATCTCCGGCTTATTAAGGTAAGCGGTCTTGAGGAATTCCCGCTCTTTGATATCGATAACGCTGTAACCGAGCCGTTCATTCGTCTGAATCGGCGTATCGACATTGCGGCCCAGGAGCTTGTTCAGGTCCGCCTTGATTATTTTTACCTCGTTCGCGGCTTTTACCAGGTTTGGCAGGAGCAGGGAAACCTGCACCCCGGACTGCAGCACGTCAAAACGCGATGAGGTACCCTGGCCGAAGCGGTGCCTTACATCCGCATAATGTGCCTTGGAGCGTTCCAGGGTCTCGCGGGCAATGCGTTCGGTCTCGTAGGCAAGAAGCAGGCCGTAATAAAGCCGCTTGGCGTCAAACTCCACGTCCAGCTTCTTGGCGCGTAGGGTCTCCTCCTGCGCCCTTAAGCCGAGCATCGCCTGCTTGAAATTCGAGATATTTGCGCCTCCGCTGTAAAGGTTTTCCGTGAAGGTCAAAGCCAGCTGATTGTCGTTCTTATACCCGGTGAATATGTTCTCCGCCCAGACCTTGTCGTTATGCGTATATCCTCCTTCAAGGTTTATCTTAGGCAGGAACCTGCTGGTAGCCTCAAGGATATTGGCTTTTGCAGCCTCAATCTCCCTCTCCTGTATCTGGATATCCTTATTGTTCTGGAAGGCAATATTTACGGCGCTGGTCAAGGTAAACGGATGTTCTGCGGCATACAAAATAGGCACCCACAATAAACACAGGATAACGCAGGTCTTCAGAGACTTGGATATGATGCTCTTTAATTCGTTGTATATGGGATGGCTGGTGTTAACCTTGAAGAATCTGGCGTTGGCCTTATATTCACTCAGGAGCAGGCGCCGGTCATAAAGGTCGTTCAGTGCCCGCTGGAATACGCCGGGCTTCTTCCCCAGGAGCCGGCCGAGTTCCTGGATGTAATATTCCCTATCCGGATGGTCATAAAAAAACTTAAGCAGTTTCAGTTTATTCTTGCTTAAGAGCCCTATTGCCATTTGAGATTACTGTATGCATTAAGCATATAATTGTATTGTTTGCAAATATGATTATATTGATTTCTAATACAATTATATGAATTTTGCATATATTGTCAAGAAAAAAATATGCCTCTTAAGTCTTTTTCCTGCTCTTTAAGAGCTTGAAATTGGCAAAAATCCTGAATATCAGTATTATCGCAAGAATCCCGATTGCCGCGCTGCGCAGGTTCCTGAACAGCGCTATCTTCCTCATATCTTCGGATAAAGAACGCTGAATAAACCCCTGGGGGTCACCAAGGTCCTTGAGCCGTACCTTAAACTCCTCTGCCATTGCCCGCTTGCGATTCATCTTGGCGCTTAGCGCAATCCTGTCCAATTCCTTCTTAAGGCCATCCGTGCCACCGGTATTATACGCTACGGAGAGCTCATCGTAAAAATTTGCCTCAATAGCATAATACCCCATGCGCCTGACGGTAACGAAATTGGCGAAGATAACCAGGATCGCCAATATCAGCGTTATCGCTATCCTGACTGCCATTCTCGCGGAAAACTTTATCTTCATCGTATCTTCTAAAATGTTACGTATGGTCCGGCTTTCTTGAGCAGCTTCCCTTCCCTGCCTAAGTCCTCAAGAGAACGGATCCTTCGCCCCTCCCTGCGCAATCCCAGGATGCGTTCAACCGCGACCTGGCCTAATCCCGGCACGCGCAAAATGCGGTATTTGTCATCATTATTGAGGTTTACCGGGAAAAATTCCGGATGCATCCTTGCCCATGCCTCTTTCGGCTCTGTAGCGAGAGAAAGATTGTCCCCGGATTCCAGGGGAATCTCATCAGCCCTGAAACCGTATTTCCTGATAAGCCAGTCTGCCTGATAAAGACGGTGCTCGCGCGTTAAGAGTTCGTCATTGGAAAAAACAGAGCGTTCGCCTGGCAGCCCCGGAGAGCCTGCGCCGCGCTGATAAGCGCTGAAATAAACGCGATTGAGCCCCAGCTGCCTGTATAATTTCCAGGAATAGCTGATAATCTCCCGGTCTGTTTCACCGGATGCCCCTACCACAAACTGGGTAGTATGCTTGACGCCCTCATAACAAGAGCCTTTTGCGGTAAGCCGACTGATGAGCCCTATCGGCTCGATGATATCGCGGATATAGTCCTTGGTAGCGCTCAGGCGCCTGAAGTTATTCTCCCCGGCAGTCTCAATATTGAGGGACACCGCGCTTGCCAGCGAAAGGCTCTCCCGGATAGCTGCGGCTGATGAACCCGGTATAATCTTGAGATGAATGTATCCCCTAAATTGCATCCTGCGCAGAATAAGCGCGGTACGGTTGATACGCTCCATGGTGACGTCAGGGTTTACGCTGACTGCGCTGCTTAGAAAAAGCCCGCTTACGCGGCGGGCGCGGTAATAGGAAAAAAAGGCCTTGACCAATTCCTCCGGGCCGAGCCAACAACGCGAAACATCCGATTCTGCCCTGAGCGGGCAATAAGCGCAATCATTGACGCAGGAGTTAGAAAGAAGGGTCTTGAAGAGGTAGGTCGTTCCTCCGTTCGGCAGGACAACCGGGTATATCCATTTATTATCCTTGGAGCGCCGGCGGTGCTCATTATCGGAGGTTGCGCAGGCGCAGGCGAGGTCATAACGGGAATCCTGCGAAAGTATAGAGAGCTTCTCGGAGGTATCGGGGATTTTCTTGATTACAAGAGGCATCTTCTCGGTCTGACTATAAAAAAACCTTCGCCCTCTAAAGCGAAGGTTTTACTTTTTTAGCGCCCGGGTTCTCCCTCTTCAAACGCAGGACGAATCTCAATTAAGCATAGTATATCACCGATCCGGGGTTTGTCAATGCCTCTTAATGTATTTAAGCCACCTATTTTAAACCGCGGTTTCCCCTTTCTCGCCCGTGCGTATCCTCATAACCTCCTCGACCGGATAAACAAAGATTTTGCCGTCTCCTATCTCGCCGGTCTTGGCAGTTTTGGCAATACAAGTGACGACCTTATCCGCGTCGGAGTCCTTCACGATAATCTCCACCTTTATCTTTGGCAGAAAGCTTACCTTGTATTCCCTTCCCCGGAACTGCTCGGTTAACCCCTTCTGCCGTCCATGGCCTTC
Source organism: Candidatus Omnitrophota bacterium (assembly GCA_041650795.1). Lineage (GTDB taxonomy): Bacteria > Omnitrophota > Gorgyraeia > Gygaellales > Profunditerraquicolaceae > JBAZKK01. Next base: position 43,912 of record JBAZKK010000006.1, read on the forward strand.
GATATGGGTTATCATCATGCCGGGGTATCCGAACTTCTCCAGGGCATCGCTTACCTCTTCCAGTTTCTCTACCCTCAATACCGCCTCTATCTTTTTCATGCATGTCCTCCTTTTGGCATGGCGCTTACGCCTCCTAACTGCGCAAGCGCCAAACCTCGAAAGTAAACCGCCTCTTAATTGTTATAGGTGTAAAAGTTCGGATAGGCCGGCGTTCCGTGCTCCGGTATATCCAGCCCTTTAAGCTCCTCCTCCGGAGAAACCCTGATTCCGAAATATTTATCCATCAGTTTAAATACCGCAAACCCGAGCACAAATGCCCAGGTCACGCATACTGCCGCGCCGATGGCCTGCGCTATCAACTGGCCGAAGCCTCCGCCGTAGAATAAACCTCTTACCAGCGGGCCTTCGGTTGTCCCCAGTCCGTAGGTGCCGTCGGCAAATAGCCCGACGCTCAGGAGGCCCCAGACGCCGTTTATGCCGTGGACGCTGACCGCGCCCACCGGGTCGTCAATACCGCGCGCCTCCCAGAAGTAAACTCCCAGAACAACCAGGGCTCCTGCTACGGCCCCGATAACGACAGCGGCCCATGCCTCAACCCAGGCGCAGGGAGCGGTTATCGCAACAAGCCCTGCCAGGCAGCCGTTAAGCATCATGCCTACGTCCCACTTCTTGGTCTTGGCAAAAACCAGAAGTATCGCTGTTGCCGCCCCTGCGGCAGCCGCAAGGTTGGTATTTACCGCTATCACCGCTATCCTTAACTGATGCGCAGAAAACGTTGAGCCCGGGTTAAAACCAAACCACCCAAACCACAGTATAAACGTACCCAAGGCAGCCAGGGTGATGCTGTGGCCGGGGATGGCCCTGGGCTTGCCGTCTTTGGAGAATTTCGAAAAACGCGGCCCCAAGATAATGGCCCCTGTCAAACCTACAATACCTCCTATGGTATGGACTACCCCTGAGCCGGCAAAATCAAGATGGCCCAAGCCAAAAGGCAGCTTTGACAGCCAACCTCCTCCCCAAACCCAGTGCCCGTAGATAGGGTATATTATAGCCGTAACGGCGAGGCTATAAAGAAAATATGCCTTGAATTTAAGCCGCTCCGCAACCGCTCCGGAAACAATGGTAGCGGCTGTTCCTGCGAATACCAACTGCCAGAAAAATACAAGGTATCTTCCCACATCATAATTTGAGCCGTGCAGAAACCACCCCGTAGTCCCTATCAGTCCCAGGCCGCCGAGGTCATTGCCCATCATAAACGCGAACCCGAAAGCCATAAAGACCAAAGAAGCAACCACGAAATCAATGGTGTTTTTGGCCATGAGGTTGGTGGCGTTCTTGGCGCGGCAAAACCCTGCCTCAACCATAGCAAACCCTGCCTGCATGAAGAACACCAGGAAACCGCAGACCAGGACCCAGACGTAATCCACCGGCGCCTGCGGATTCTCAAGAAGCGTAGCAGCGCCGCTGGGGTCCTGTGCAAAACACAAGGAACTCATACCCAAAAACGCTGTTATTAAAAGAACGGCGATTTTAAACATACGCACCCCTCTCCTTCCTTTATATGTTATGCATAAATAAAAACAGGCGTCGTTCAAAGCCGTCGGCCGGCCTTAAAAAGACGCCTGCGTCCTATAATAAAAACGGCGTTCCTTTTATACGGAACGCCGTTGTCTTACGCTTCCCTGCGTATCTACACTACTACAAGTAAAGAAACCTCGCGCCTGGTAACCTTTATTTGCAGCAGCCGCCCGCCCGGCCTATCCTTTTAACCACCATCATGATGATAAAACAGGCTATTGCCAGGAATATCGCCTCATTGTCCGAGATCGGCAGGACGTCAAAAGCCGCTGCCAGAAGGAGCAGTATGCCTATGCCCCAGAGAATCGCGCTCCCAACCCCGATGGCTTTGTTTCCCATTGCCTCCTCCTTTATTATAGTCCTCCCAGATTAAATCCAATGCCTCGGCCGCTCCCATTGACAGCTTGATGCTTACGATATCCGATACATCGCTTGAGCCGGGGTTAATCTCCACTGTCGGCCTGCCGAGGTGCGCTGCCGCAATTATCGGCTGGCTGATGTAGGGAAAAACGCTGCTGGTGCCTATTGAAAAATAAATATCGAACCCCTCGCGCAGCTGGCGCATCAGCACCGTTAACTTCTCCTGCGGAAGCATCTCCCCGAAGAATACGACATCGGGCCTTACAACCCCACGGCATTGCGGGCAGTGCGGCGGGAGGATATCCAGGTTGCTGTAATCCTCCAGGCTATCATGCCAGCCGCATGAAGGGCATATCAGGGAATGCATATCGCCGTGGATATCGATTATATTGCGCGAGCCGGCAGTGCGATGTAACCCGTCGATATTCTGCGTTAACACCCATACACGCTCGAAATGCCTCTCCATCTCGGCAATGACCTTATGGCCGCGGTTGAATGTTGCTCGGCGGCAATTCCTCTCTATCTGGAGGAGGTATTTCCAGGTTACCTCCGGATGTTCCCTTAAGGTCTCTCCTGCCAGGGCCATTTCTACGGAGATACCTTCCTCCGTTGCCTTATCGTTATACAAGCCTCCTACGCCGCGATATGTCGGCAGCCCCGAATCCGCGGATATGCCGGCCCCGGTAATAAAGAGGATGCTTTTGGAATTCTTCAAAAGCCCGGCAATTTTGGCTATAGCGCTGCCGTCACGGTTCATTTGTGCATACGCGCGCAGAAGCGTCTATTCTCCGGCGCAGCTTTCCTCCGTGCTTCCCTAAGCAGAAACCACCATCAGGCTTAATAAGAAACTGATAATACTGAAAATGATACAACCCCAGAAGGCCGGCCAGAAACCGGTAATCACAAACCCCTTGACAATCTTGGATGCCAGGTAAAAAAGGGCTCCGTTGATAAAAAGCGTCAGTATCCCCAGTGTGAGGATATTAATAGGCAGGGTAATCAATATAATCAGGGGCCTCAGAAAAGCGTTGATAATCCCCAACACCAACGCAAAGACCAGTACGGTCGCAACATTCGCAACCTCTATGCCTTTTACGATGTGCGCAACGATAAAAATCGACAACGCGCTAATCCCCCATCTCACCAAAAAATACGCCATTTGTTCCTCCTTTCTTTATCAATTGAACCGGGAAAAACCGCTGCAGTATTATTATAAGGGAAAAGGGGTATCTCTACAACTCGAATATTCTAAAATATCCTGCGGCCAGAAGCGGGGCTGGCGCGAAGAAAACTCAATAGCGGCGAAACTTACGGCGCCCCTGGCCTTGATGATATCCCGTAACCCTTCGAGGGGCTTCGCGCCCGGGTTCAACAAATTTCTCCGGGGTAATTTCGGGGTGTTTTGCCAAAGGCAGCGTAGACCTGATAATCCTTTCGATATCCCTGACATCGCTGCGCTGTTCAGGCGTAGCGAACGAAATCGCGTGTCCGCGAGACCCCGCCCTTGCCGTGCGGCCGATACGGTGCACGTAGTTCTGCGCGTCTTCAGGGAGGTCGTAATTAATCACCAGTTCGATGCCGGCGACATCGATCCCCCGCGAGGCAATATCAGTAGCCACCAGCACCTTATATTTCCCCGACCTAAAACCTTCCAACGCCTCCCGGCGCTGGCTCAAGGAACGGTTTGAGTGTATTTCCGCGGCGCTGTAACCCATATCGCGGATGGAGCGCGTGATTTTTCTGGCGTTATACTTGGTGCGGGAGAATAAAAGCACTGCGCCCCGGTACTGCGCCAACAACTTGCTGAGGAGCTGGCGCTTGGCTTCTTTTTTTACAATGAACAGCTCCTGCGTGACGTGCTCCGCAGTAGTGCCGGAGGGAGCGATTTCAACCGACACCGGGAGCTTCATCTGCTTGGCCGCCATCTCCATAATCTCCTTGGGGATAGTAGCTGAAAAGAGCATGGTCTGTTTCTCTTTGGGCAGGAAACGCAGGATCTTCTCTATCTGCGGAGCAAACCCCATATCCAACATGCGGTCTGCCTCATCCAGCACCAGCACAGATACCTCATCGGGCAGGAAATTCCACTGCCCCATATGGTCAAGCAGCCTGCCCGGAGTAGCAATTACCACTTGGGGATTTTTACGTAACGCCTGCACCTGATACTGCATAGGAGCGCCGCCGATAAGACAGGCGGTCTTCATGCCGAATGGGCGGACTATTTCCTGGAAGGACTCATTAATCTGCAGCGCTAACTCCCGGGTAGGCGCCAGGACCAACCCTACCCCCTTCTTCTGGGCCAAGCGCTGCACCATCGGGATGGCAAAGGCGTGGGTCTTGCCGGTCCCAGTCTGGGCGATCCCGATAATATCCTTGCCCTGGATTGCCAGGGGAATAGCCTTGAACTGAATCGGGGTCGGGGTTCTAAACTTTATGCGCGCCAGGATATCAAGGATCCTGGGGGCAATGCCCAGCCCGTAAAAACCCTGCTCCGGCTGCTTTGGCGTATTGGCAAAATTATCCGTGCCGCCTGTCTTAGGCACCATTAAAGTTTCCCCTTTTTAGACTTTCTCGTTTTATCCATAGCCCCCATATGAATATGGCAATAGGCCTCATGATTATAGATGCTTAAGGTATGGCCGCAATGCGGGAACTTGCACTTTCTGCCTTTACCTGAAGTCTTTACTTTTTTGATATTTTCTCCTCGCAGGTTACGGCTAATTTTTCCAAGGCAGCGCGCGCTCCGTCTACCAATTCGGCGATCAGCCGTTTGACTGAAATAATTTTTTTAATGCGGTAGGCGTTGCTTCCGCACATTGCAAACCCTCTGTCCAGATCTCCTCTGGAGGCATTGATCAG
>JBAZKK010000007.1:0-41734 GCA_041650795.1 Candidatus Omnitrophota bacterium
TGTTCTGCCCGCGGCGTTCATCCGGATATTTATACGTCCCTGGCTGAATCAAGATATCGTTTTGCTGGGCAGTTGGAACAGCGTCCTGGCTTTTCTGCTTCTCTTGACGGGGGTGATACTTGGTTTTGTCTTCTGGCAGGCAGACCGCAGCAGAAAAACGCGTGCCGACGGTTTCTTTATCGGAGGTGAAGAGCCGGTTTTCGAGCCGAGCTTTCCCGCTACCCAATTCTACCTTTCCCTTGAGGAGCTTCCCTTACTTAAACGCATCTTTGCTATCATAAGGCTCGAAAGCCTTGATGTCTATAATATCCTGCTTGGTTTAAGCAGGGTAGTATCGTATATACTGTTTATTTTTGTAGACCGTGTCGTTGATGCCCTGACCATGCTGGCCGGCCGCAGCGTATTCGCAGCCAACCGTTTATTGCGTAGGCTCCATACCGGCAACCTGGATTTTTATCTGGTCTGGAGCCTGTTGGGCCTGGCAGCGGTATTTATAATCCTGGCGGTGTTTAAATGTTAGAGCTCGAGGTTATCCTGATTTTTATGATTGTAGCGGCGGTGATGGCGATGGAGATCGAGGACCTGCTTTCCAGCGTTATTGCCCTGGGCGCGGTGGGCATCGGCTTGACCCTGGAATTCCTTATCCTGCGCGCGCCGGATCTCGCCATTACCCAGCTGGTAGTCGAGATACTCTCCTTGATTATCCTGATCAGGGCTACGGTGGGCCGCGACGTGTCTCCCGTGAAGACAGGAATAAAATGGGGGTATTTCGCATTCGCGCTATTGTTTGTGTCGGTATTCCTTTGGTTTAGCTATCAGGCCATAATGGGGCTTCCTTCTTTTGGAAGCCCCATTATGAAGGTCGGCTCAGAGTACATTTCCGAAGGGGTGCGCTGGACCCATGCCACCAATATCGTAAGCGCAATCATCCTGGACTTTAGAGGTTACGATACCCTGGGAGAAGCGACAGTGCTATTTACCTCCGTAGTGGGGGTGGTGGCAGTGTTAAGAATGGTAGGTAAGAAGAGATGAAAGAACAGGGGATGTCCCTTATTGTCAAACGCGTCACTAAGATTACCGTCAGCCTCATTTTCCTCTTCGGAGTCTATATAGTGTTGCACGGACACATCAGCCCGGGCGGAGGATTTGCCGGAGGGGTTATTATCGCATTGTCGTTTATCCATCTGGTGCTGGCTTTTGGAAAGGAAACGGCTTTGAAGAGGCTAAGCGAGGCCGCCGCATCCGTCATCGAATCCCTTGGAGGGTTGTTTTTTTGGGGCATCGGGCTTTTAGGCTTATTTGCCGGGGGGGTTTTCTTTATAAATGTGCTGCCCAAAGGCAGGCCTTTTGATTTATTCAGCTCCGGTTCGATACTTTTGTCCAACGTCGCCATCGCCATGAAAGTGGGCGCAGGGCTATTCGCCATATTTATTGCTATGGCTGTCCTGCGTATCCCGGTAGACGAAGGAGATAAACAGAAGAGATGAGCCTTTATATCCTTTGCCTTATACTCTTTAGTATCGGCGTCTATTGCCTCTTGGTCAAGAAGAACCTGGTTAAAAAGATAGTGGGCTTGGGGATTATGGACTACGCGCTGAATTTGTTCTTTATCCTCTTGGGTTACCGCTGGAACTCCGATGCGCCCATCATGGATAAGAACATCGTTATCACCAGCTTTGTTGATCCCCTGCCGCAGGCCCTGATTTTGACGTCCATCGTTATAGGCTTGGGCGTTACGGCCTTGATGGTAGCAATCGCAGTGCGGATATATGAGAAATACAAAACCTTTAACATCGATGAAATCCGCCGTTTAAGGGAATAAGAGATGCTTCCGATATTCGTAATCATACCTTTGGGTTCTGCTTTCCTGGTTCCGCTGGTCTCGCGCATCCGGCTTTCCATCGGCAGGGTTTTGTCGCTCTGCTCTGGCGCAGCGCTCCTTTTTTTCTCCGTTAGCAGTATCTGGTGGCTCAAGGGCGGGGTTAAGATGTATGCGGTCGGAGGATGGAGGCCGCCGTTCGGGATATGCATGGCGTTGGACGGGCTGACGGTATTGATGCTGGTGGTAGTAAACATCATCGGTTTTGCCAGCCTCCTTTATTCCCTGGATTACGCCAAAAGATATACCTCCGAGAGCCTCTATTATACCCTTTTTTGCCTGTTGTTGGCGGGTTTAAACGGGGTGGCCATAAGCGGAGACCTTTTCAACCTCTTTGTGTTCTTGGAGATTACCTCTATCGCCAGCTATGCGCTGGTGGCTTTCGGGGTTGAAGCAGAGGAGCTGGAAGCCTCTTTTAAATACCTGGTCCTCGGGGCAGTGGCTTCGGCATTGATACTACTGGGCATCGGGATGTTTCTGGGTGCCGTATCTACCCTTAACATGGCGGATATCAGCCGCTCCTTGGTTATTTCGGTTTCTCCTAAACTTGTCCTTTACAGCGCAGCGCTGTTTATGGCGGGCTTTAGTATCAAGGCGGGTTTTGTCCCTTTCCACGCCTGGCTACCGGATGCCCATCCGAGCGCTCCGGCTCCGATGTCGGCGATGTTATCAGGCGTGGTCATCAAGACTATCGGGATCTACGCCTTATTGAGGGTGATATTCAGTATTATCGGGTTTAATGCGGCGTTCTCGGAGATCTTTATCTGGATGGGTATCCTCTCCATGGCAATAGGAGTTCTCTTGGCTATCGGACAGTGGGATTTTAAGCGGCTCCTGGCATATCATTCGGTCAGCCAGGTGGGTTACGTGATTTTTGGCATTGGCCTTGGCACGCCCCTGGGCATTATCGGAGGGCTCTTTCATCTTTTTAACCACTCCTTGTTTAAATCGCTCTTGTTTTTGAATGCCGGCAGCATAGAGTATTCTACCGGATACCGGCAGCTTGATAAGCTGGACGGATTAGATGAGGCGATGCCGGTTACCTCCAGGACCTCGCTGGTAGCGTCGTTATCTATCGCGGGGATTCCTCCTTTTTGCGGATTCTGGAGCAAGCTCATTATTATTATTGCGGCTATCCAGGCGCACCGTTATGCAGGGGCTGTTACCTGCATCCTGGTGAGCGTCGTTACCCTGGCTTCCTTCTTGAAGGTTCAGAAATACGCGTTTATCCGCAAGCTAAAAGGTGCGGCCCAAGGGGCGAAAGAGGCGCCTTTATTCATGAAGCTCTCGATGCTGTTATTGGCTTTTCTGTGTATCATGGCGGGTTTGTTTTTCATCCCCGTGCTTAACGCGCTGATTAAGCCTGCGGCAGAAGCGCTGCTGGCCGGGAAGGATTATGCGAATTTGATTCTGGGGGCTCCTTGATGAAAATGCATTCCAGGATAGTAACCTTTATCGTATGTTTGGTTATCTGGTGCCTGCTTTCTTTCAGCCTGGATTGGCAGCATCTTCTGGTGGGAGTGCTTCTGTCATTGTTTATTGCCGCAATGACAGGGGACCTTTTTACAGAGTACCCCGGCAAGTGGCTGGATATACGGCGTTACGGATGGTTTTTGGTTTTCCTGTTTCTTTTTGCCTGGGAATGCCTTAAGGCCAACGTGGACGTGGCGATGCGTGTGATAAACCCGCGTCTGCCCATCAACCCGGGTATCGTCAAGGTCAGGACTGCCTTGAAGACCGAGACCGCCCTGACGCTATTGGCAAATTTCATTACCCTTACTCCGGGCACCCTTTCCGTGGATATCGATAACGAAAGCGGGCATCTTTACATCCATTGGATTGACGTCAGGGGTCAGGATGTCGAAGAGGCATCGCGCAGGATTGCCTTGAAATTTGAACGCATCCTGGGGAAGGTATTAGAATGAGATTTATCCGTTGGTTGGCAGGGTTATTGTTTATTGCGGCAATAGTGGTTTTGATTTTTGCATTTTTGGATGTTCCGTTTACGGAGAAGCTCGGGCTGTATCTATTGATATGTTTCCTGCTTTCCCTCGTGCGGATGTTTAAGGGGCCGACCCCTGCCGACCGCGCGGTTGCTACGGATATCTTCGGCATACTGGTTATCGGTTTCTGCGGCATACTCGCCGTCTCAAGCGGCAAGTCCTGGTATATTGATATCGCCATAGCCTGGGCGCTGCAGAGTTTCATCGGGGTGCTTGCGCTGGCAAAATTCCTGGAAGGAAAGAATTTCGATGATTGATATATTTTCCAACACCCTTATTATTATAGGTATCAGCTTTGACCTCTTTGGCTGCGTCGGGCTGATACGGATGCCCGATATTTACAACCGGCTGCAGGCTTCTGCTAAGTGCGTGACCCTGGGGACCTGCGGCATACTGCTGGGGGTCTTTGTAAAGTTCGGTTTTAGCGCTGCAGGCGTCAAGGCCCTTTTATGCATAATTTTTATTATTCTGACAGCGCCGGTTTCCGCGCATGCCCTGGCCCGCGGGGCGCACAGGTCAGGCGTTAAGCTCTGGGAAAAATCAGTCTGCGATAAATATAAAGATAGCGTTCAGTAGATAGCACCTAGGGGTTAGGGATGAAATATCCAAAATTAAGAGAGTTGAAGGAGGCATTGCGGTCCTTCTTCAGCAGGCCTTATACCACGAGGTTCCCGCGCTGCCCGCACCGGCCCTTTGAGAGATTCAGGGGCAAGCCCGAGTTTCACGAGGATGATTGCGTGGGCTGCGGAGCCTGCGCCCAGGTCTGTCCTGCCGGAGCAATAACATTCCGCGATGAGATAAGAAACGGACGCGCCAGGAGGGTGTTTACCCTGCGCTGGGATACCTGTATTGCCTGCGGCCAGTGCGAAGCCAACTGCATCACCGGCAAGGGCATAATCCTCTCGCGGGAATTTGACCTCTCCACCACCGCTAAAAGAGAGGACCTCATCCAGGAGATCGAAAAGGATATCGTTCTCTGCGAAGGCTGCGGCGAGATGATCGTGCCTCAGGAGCAGATGCAGTGGGTGGCCCGGAGGCTGGGGCCGCTGTGCTTCTCAAACGCATCACTCGTGCTTTTTTATCTGGCGGGTCCGGATGCGAGCATTAAGCCCGCGGTTAAACAGGAGCGCGAGTTCCTGCGCTCTGACCGCATAAAAGTACTCTGTCCCCGTTGCCGCCGCAAGGCAGTCCTTAAATCTTAAGATGCTTTCGTCATTAAAGGTCAGGGATTTCCGCATATACTGGATAGGGATGTTCGTTTCCCTCGTCGGGACGTGGCTGCAAACAGTGGCCCAGAGCTGGCTGGTTTTCGAGCTTACCAACTCGGCGTTCCTACTTGGTATGGTGGGATTCTTGAGCTCCCTGCCGATATTCCTGCTTTCGCTCCTGGGGGGCGTGGTGACTGATAGGGTTAATAAAAAGAAGATCCTCCTGTGCACCCAGGTAAGTTTCATGGTCTTGGCATTTGTTTTGGCAACCCTGACCCAGCTACGTTTAATTACCCCTGTCCACGTTATGATGATTGCGGTATTAAACGGCGTAGTAATGGCATTTGATGCCCCTACCCGCCACGCCATCGTCGCGGAGCTTGTCGGCAGGGAAAAGCTTTTAAACGCCATTGCCCTGAATTCCGCAGCCTTCAATTCCAGCCGTATCATCGGGCCGGCCCTTGCCGGCATCCTGATTGCCGCCATCGGCATGAGCGGATGTTTTTTTCTAAACGGCATAAGCTTCCTGGCGGTAATCCTGGCCCTGTCGATAATTAAGCTTCGCCCCGTTCGTAAAATCCAGAAGCGGGCGCTCTTCATTAATGATATCTTGGACGGCATGAATTTTATCCGCAGCAGCCGCACCGTTATTATCTTAATTTCCATGGTGGGAGTGACCAGTCTCTTTGGGACGTCCTACGTAATCCTGATGCCGGTTTTTGCCCGGGATATCCTTCACGCAGGGGTGAGGGGCTTGGGGATGTTGATGTCAGCCACTGGATGCGGAGCGCTTCTAGCGGCGTTAACCCTGGCAGCGCTGGGGAATTTTAAATACAAGGGTAGGATACTAGTGTGTTCCGCACTGGTATTTTCCATTGCCATGGCATGCTTTTCTTTATCCAGGGTTTATCTTCTTTCTCTGGCAATAGTAGCGGTGGTGGGATACGGTTCGGTCATGTCCATCAGCCTTATCAATACCATCTTGCAGCACATCGTGCCTGACCATTTCCGAGGGAGGTTGATGAGCGTATATATGATCACCTTTGCCGGGGTCATGCCGTTCGGCAATCTTATTGCCGGCAGTCTCACCCAGGTATGGGGGGCTTCCTGGACCGTTTTTATGGGAGCGTTGCTTTGCGCGGTATTCTTCGTATTCGTGAATTTTTTCTATCCACAGGTAAGAAAGTTATAGAAAAATAAAAAAATAGTATTATAATCTTTTTAGTGGAGTCAGAATATGCCTAAGGAGATAAACCTGTCCAGCCTGCTCCAGGAGAAGCTTATCAACCTGGAGTTTGAGGGCAGGAATAAAAAAGAGATTATCGAAGAGTTGGTGGATCTGGTCGCCAAGTCCGGTAAGCTAAAAAACAAGAAGGCGTTTCTTAAATCCATCCTGGAACGCGAGAAGCTCGGTTCAACGGGTCTCGGTAACGGCGTCGCCATACCGCATGCAAAATCAAAGGTAGTAAAGGGCTTTGTCCTGGTGTTCGGCCGCAGGGATAACGGCATTGACTTCGGAGCGCTAGACGGGGAAAGGACGTACCTTTTCTTTTCGCTGGCTTCGCCTGAAGAGGAGGTGGGCGGCCACCTCAAGGTCCTTTCAGAGATAGCGCGGCTGATAAAGGATAAGTTTATCGTCGAAAACCTCAAGAAAGCCCAAACCAAAAAAGACATCATAAGAATAATATCCCTTCACGCTAACGGAAAATAGTCTTATACGATTTTAGAATAGCCCGGAGGAGGTGAGCGAGGGGCTATTTATATAATAGATTTCTATTTTTATTACCACAAGGAGGAAAAAGTGAGGACGTTTTTGGCAATAGCCGCAGTATTGTTCCTGGGTATTTATATGTTTGGTTGCGGTAAGAAAGAAGCCCCCCAGATGGGTGAGCAAATGAACATGGAGGGGCTTGTTACCGTCCCCGCCACCGAGGTGACGCCTTCTCCCGAAGCCAAGATGCCCAACCCGCCTGCTGCCGCTCCGGCAGTAGATGAGACGGCAGACTTAAGAAAATTGGAGCCTTTACCCCCGGCCGGCCCTTTCAAGCCCAGCGCCGTAGAGATTCAAACCGCCCTTAAGAATGCGGGATATTACACCGGCGCTTTAGACGGCAAGCTCGGACCGATGAGCAAGAAGGCCGTTGGGGAATTCCAGAAGGCCCATAACCTTAAGGCAGACGGCAAGGTCGGGCCTAAGACCTGGGAGGCGCTCAAGGCTTACCTTAATGCCAAGCCAGAGGCAGGCGAGAGCAAAAAAAGATAGATCTCTCCTTGAAAAATGGCCAGGTCTGTTCTATACTTCAGGTAGGGCCGATAAAGGTAAACCTCTGCCGGTAGCTTAGGCAGACGCGCAGGGAAGAAGATCCAGGCTGCGCGCATCGAAAGATGGGGGCGCAAAGCCACAGACCTAACTTACCGATTTTGCGCTAGCAGTTCTCCGTGAAAAGCGAGAAGCTAGTAACAATAAAGGTAATAAGGTAGCTGGGTTGCCGGAGTGGCGAGTTCGACCGCCATATCTTTATCGGCCGCTTCAGGTTATAAAAAATCCCGACATTTTTTGTTGGGATTTTTTATTTGGAGGTGCTATAATAAGGAAGCATAAAAACAGCGCCATTACCTTATAGCCAGAGATGATGGAATTCCCGAGAGGATTTTTATGGGGTGCGGCTACAGCCGCGCATCAGGTTGAAGGGAACAATTCTAACAGCGACTGGTGGGAGTGGGAGAGGACATCGGGCCTTAAGGAGTCCTCTCTGGATGCATGCCGGCATTATGATTTATACCGCCAGGATTTTGACCTTGCGCGTTCCCTTCATCATAATGCCCATCGCCTTTCGGTAGAGTGGGCCCGCATTGAGCCGCGTCAGGGAGAATTCGACGATGCCGAGATCGCGCATTATCTTGATGTGATTGCGGCATTAAAAGAGCGCGGCATCAGGCCCCTGGTTACCCTGCACCATTTTACCAATCCCATTTGGTTTTCGCGTTTGGGGGGATGGAATAACAGGGAATCGCCGTTTTACTTTTCCAGATACGTCGAGAAGATAACAGCCATATTGGCGGACAAGGTGGATTATTGGATTACCATCAACGAGCCGCTGGTTTATACCTATCACGCCTACCTTTTAGGTGTTTGGCCTCCGCAGCAGAGGTCTCTTTTCGCGGCTATGCGCACGACGGGAAACTTCGCCCGGGCGCACATCCGCGCCTACCGCCTGATACATGCAATCTACCGTAAAAGAGGGTTGATGCCCCCGAAAGTCAGTATTGCCAAAAATACCCAGGCATTTATCCCCTGCAGGCCTACCTTAAAAAATACGCTGGCAGTTTCTCTGCGGGATTGGTGGTATAACTTCAGGTTTATCGACGGGCTGTATAAGGAGCATTCGCTGGATTTCATCGGCATTAATTATTATAGCCCCAGCATCGTAAATGCGAGGCGTTGGTGGCCGGGCAGTATTGCCCTTGAGACCTGTAATATCGACCATCACCAGATGGAAAAGAATTCCCTGGGGTGGTATATTTACCCGGAGGGGTTATATGACTTGCTGGTACGCTTCAAGAAATACCGCCTTCCGATTATCGTTACCGAAAACGGCATCTGCACCGGAGATGACGCCAAAAGATGGGATTATGTCCGTGGGCACCTCGGCGCGCTCAATCGCGCTATCGCAGCAGGCGCGGACGTGCGGGGGTATCTTTACTGGTCGCTGCTGGATAATTTCGAATGGGATAAAGGGTTTGCCCCGCGTTTTGGGCTCGTTGATGTGGATTACCGTACCTTCAAGCGCACGGCGAGAGAGAGCGCCATTAAGTACGCAGATGTCTGCCTGAATAACCGCTTGATATGAAGGATATCGTGAACAAGGATTCGGTGTTATCCGGCATTGCCTTATTTGCGGGTTTCTCCCGCTCAGAGCGGCGGCTGGTCAGGAATAAGGCGGTAATCCGGGAATACCGTAAGGGCCAGGTCATTTATGAAGAGGGTGATCCTGCGGACTCCCTCTATTGCGTGGTATTGGGAAGGGTGGTGGTTTATACCCGCGATAGCCGCGGCAATGAGGTTGCCCTGGAATACCTGCACCGCGGCAGATACTTCGGGATTATTTCGCTGTTGACGAACGAACCGCATTCGGTAACCGCTCGCGCCGTTAACGACTGCCTGCTTTTAATCATCTCCAAGGAAGGCTTCGATTACCTCCTGAATAGAATACCCCGGCTGGCGATTGACCTGAGCCAGACCCTTTCGCGGCGCCTTAAAAATAAGGACCTGCACCAGAAGACGATCTTCGAGAGCACGGTAGTGGCGGTTTACAGCTCTTATTCGCGGGCCGGCAAGACGGTTTACGCCATGAACCTGGCCTTAAGCCTTAAAAAAGAGACGCGCAAGTCCGTGATTATCCTCGATATCTGCCCGGCCGAGAAAACCCCTACCTTGCCGCGGCGGCTTGATATCCGGGAGGGGTTTCGCATATTCGATTTATGCCGTTACAAAGGCTATGACGCCTCGGTCCTGAATGATTTCCTCCTGAAGGATAACTTCGGGGTGGACATGGTGTGTTTTAGCTATCATCCCAAGGATGACTCTTGCGTAAAAAGCCTCTTGAGCATATTAAGCGCCCTGGTTAATGATTACCATTATATAGTATTGGACCTGCCCGCGGCAACCGACGAATTCGTAATTAAGGCATTAAACCAGTCTGATTTAATCCATCTTCTCAGCAGCCCGGAAAGCAGCGACTTAAACCGTACCTCGCGGCTGATTGAGCGCCTGGCCGCGGAATTCCGTTTTAATAAGGATAAAATCAAGGTGATTATCAACGAATACAAGAAGGCCAGGCTCAGCCACGAAGAGCAGACGGTGTTGCTGGGCCAGGGTATCTTTGCCACCCTCCCCATGATAGGAGGCGGTGTTTCGGAGAGGATGATCCTGGATGCCCCGGATTCGGAATACGCCAGGGCAGTGCGCAGGATTTCGCGTCAGCTCGGAGGATGCCTGGTAGGTTTAGCGCTCGGCGTGGGCATGGCCTATGGCTTCTGCCATGTGGGGGTGCTCAAGGTTATCGAAGAGGAGAAGATACCCATCGATGTCCTCTCCGGAGCCAGTTTCGGAGCGCTTATCGCCAGTCTCTGGGCTATCGGCAGGTCCAGCAGCGAGATTATGGAGATTGCCGGAGAGTTCAGGGACCCTAAAAATATCTGGGGGGTAATCGACGTAACATTCCCGGCGCTCGGTTTTATCAAGGGAAACAAACTCTATAATTTCCTGAAGCGCCATCTCGGAAGCAAGACCTTCTGCGACGTGCGGATGCCGCTTAAGATTGTCGCCAGCGATATCAGAAGAAAGGAATCCAAGGTTTTCCAGAAAGGGCTGCTGGTAGACGCGATTATGGCGAGCTGTTCCATGCCGGGGGTGTTCAGGCCTTTTACCTATAAGGAGGGGATGTTCTTGGACGGCGGGGTAATAAACCCCCTTCCTACCGAGCCGCTTTTTGAGATGGGGGTCAAAAAGATTATCGCGGTCAACGTTACTCCTTCGCGGGAAGACATCATGCAGGAATATGCCAAGATGAAGGAGGAGGCGGTAGCCATTAAAGAGAGGCGTTGCCGGGGACTGGTAGGGTTCCTGCGCCGTAAATTACAAACCAATATCCTTGATATTATTTTCAGCAGTATCGAGATTATGCAATCGGAGATTATTGAGGGGGAATCGCAGCTGGCGGATATAGTTTTGCATCCCAAGGTGCATGGGTTGCATTGGCTGGAGCTCAGCCGCGCGCAGGAATTTGCCAAGATAGGAGAGGATGAGGCGCGCAGGAATCTGGATGCCGTCTGGAAGGTTATCAATGACTAAGGAGGGGGCAATGGAGCTGGAGGTTCTGGCGGTTTGTGCTTTCATTATTTTTAGTTCACTGGGGTGCGCGGCAATGAAAGAGGGGTGCCGGGGTTTTCTGGGGGTTTCTACCGATATCCTAGAGAAGAGCCGCAAATCTTCTATTGCCCGTTCGTTTAATTATGACTATTTCACCTGTTATACCAAGACCATTGATATCCTGAAGAAAACCGGCTCCTATGTTTATGCCCAGGATATTAAGAAACATATGATTGCCGTTTATGTTTCAGAAGAGGATACTACGCCGGTAGGTTTATTCTTCACGGAGATGGATAAGGGCAATACCATGCTTGAGGTTTCTTCTCCCAGCACCTACGGCAAAGAGGTGGTTGCCGAGAAGGTATTCGGAGGGCTGGAGGTCGATTTGGGTAGCGGGAAAAAAACGGCTTCCGGCAAGGAAGACGCTGCGATAGACGATCCTGCCCGCCAGGCTCCCTGATTTGAATGAGCGATTCCGCTTCATCAAGAGAATCTGTTTTTCCCAGGACAAAGTCTTTGGAGCATTTAAGGGCCCATCTTAAAGGCAAGGTAATAATGCTGGGGATAGGCAGCTCGATGCGTCGCGACGATGCTGCGGGTTCGATGTTGGCCGCTCGCCTGGCGGGGAAGCTTGATTTTAAGGTTTTTGACGCAGGGCCTGCCCCGGAGAATTACCTCGGTAAGATTATCAGCGAGAAGCCCGATAATGTCATTGTCGTTGACGCGGTGGATTTCGGAGGGGGCGCGGGGGAATACCGCATCCTGGAGGTCGCGGATGCCCAAACCGTAAATCTATTCTCTACGCATAATGCTTCGATTCCCATGGTGAGCGGATATCTGCAAAAGAATTTAACGGCAGATATAATAATTTTGGCAATCCAGCCCAAGAGCGTTTCATTCGGGGAAGCGCTGAGCCCCGAGGTATCGGCTGCCTTATCCGAATTAGAGGAGTGGTTTTATGGCGCAATTAAAAAAGAGGGATAGCTGGGGTTCGCGCCTCGGCATCATTATGGCGGTGGCGGGTTCGGCTATCGGCTTGGGAAATTTTCTGCGTTTCCCGGCCAAGGTCGCCTCCAACGGCGGAGGCGCTTTTATGATACCGTATTTTATTTCCCTCTTTTTGCTGGGTATCCCGCTGATGTGGATTGAGTGGACCCTCGGCCGTTACGGGGGAGGGTTTGAACATGGGACCGCGCCGGGGATCTTTCACAGCGTTTGGCGCAAGAGCCGCTTTATCAAATATTTCGGCATCATCGGCATCTTCGGTCCTCTCGTAATATTCATATACTATACCTATATTGAGTCCTGGACACTGGCTTACAGTATCTTTGCCCTTTCCGGAAAATACGCCGGGGCAACGGACCAGGCACAGATGCAGTCTTTCCTGCGCGGTTTCCAGGGGCTTGAGCGCAACGTTTATTTTAACGGGTTCGCATGGGCGTATTTGTTTTTTCTCATTACCTTCATTGTCAACTTAAGCGTTATCTGCCACGGCATAAAAGGGGGTATAGAGAGGTTTTGCAAGTTCGCAATGCCGCTTTTGTTCATCTTTGCCGTAATCCTGATGCTGCGCGTTATTTCCCTGGGGACCCCCGATTCTTCCAGGCCGTCCTGGAACATTGCCGGCGGATTAGGTTTTCTCTGGAATCCGGACCTCTTGGCCCTCAAATCCGCCAAGGTCTGGCTTGAGGCGGCAGGGCAGGTATTCTTTACCTTAAGCGTCGGTATCGGTGTTATCCTGACTTACGCCAGTTATCTATCCAAGGGGGACGACGTAGTCCTCTCTGGGCTAACCGCTGCCAGCACCAACGAGATTGCCGAGGTAATCCTGGGAGGCAGTATCATTATCCCGGCGGCTTTCGTATTCTTCGGACCGTTCGACATCAGGTCTATTGCCAATTCCGGTGTTTTTAATCTGGGTTTCGTGACTATGCCATTGATATTGGATAAGCTTCCTTTGTCGCAGCTGTTGGGTTTTTTCTGGTTTTTCCTGCTGTTTCTGGCAGGGGTGACTTCCTCTGTCTCGCTGGCGCAGCCGGCAGTGGCATTCCTGGAAGACGAATTCAACATTAACAGAAAAAAGGCAGCTTTGATTTTCGGGATTACCGCTTTTATACTCTGCCAGCCGGTAATATTCTTTTTAGGCAAGGGGGTACTCGATGAGCTGGATTTCTGGGGAGGGACGTTTTTCCTGGTACTGTTTGCCACCATCGAGACCATACTTTTCGGCTGGGTCTTCGGGATGGAGAATGCCTGGGATGAGATCCATAAAGGAGCGGACATGCGGGTGCCGTGGGTCTACAAGTTTATCATAAAATACGTCACGCCCCTGTTTTTGTTTTTTATCCTCGGGATGTGGCTATGGCAGGAGTGGCTGCCCATTATTTTTATGAAGGGCGTTTCTGCTGCCGCGCGCCCATACATCCTGGCTACCCGCCTCGGGCTGGTGCTGATATTCGCGGTATTAGCGATTCTCGTCAAGGTTGCCTGGAGGCGTAAACGCATAAGGGGAGCTGCAAAAGGATGAATACAGGCGGAGTGATGTTATTGACATTTTCCTGGGGCGTGATACTATTGCTTGCGATACTGTGTTTCTTTAGGGTTTTTTCAAAAAAGGAGATCAGATGAAAAAGTTCGCGGCTTATTTGCTTATGATAGGGTTTGTGGTTATCTCTACCAGCGGTTGCGCTGCTTTGATAGTAGGCGGTGCAGCAGGGGCGCTCGGCGGATACGCTATCAGTAAGGATACCATCCAGTCGGATACGGATACGCCTTACGAGAGAATCTGGGATTCTGCGCTTGAGGTTGCCAGGATGCGCGGGGTTATTGAGGAGGAGGATGCGCCGAGGGGATACCTGAAGGCAAAGATTGACAATAGCGAGGTCTGGATTCGGCTGGCGCGTTTGACCCGCGCCACTACCAGGATAAGGGTTTCAGCGCGGCGCTACCATTTACCTAACCTTGGCCTGGCCGAGGACCTCTTTGTCAGGATTATGGAAGGTGCAAAATAACCGGCTTTGCAATATTTTAGTAACAGCGGTTCCTGTCTTGGATTATTTTTCGTCGCACCTCTAGTCCGCCAAAGTGCCTTGGCGGACTTCGCTCGGAGAAAATTTTCGTTCTCCCCGCCGCAGGCGGGGATCCTTGCCCGCTCAAATTTTCTTACGTGCTTCTCGAAATCAATCCAAGCCATCCGTTGTATTATAAACAGATAGAAAAAAGCAAGCATAAATCCGTCTTTTTAATTGGTTGCTATTTCGCCTATTTATGATAAAATTTAATCCTGTAAAAGCAGTATGTTGTAGGTTGTATATAGGGGGAAAACAGTAGCTAGGGAATACAGAAGCAAAAACAAAGGCAGAAGTCAAGATAGAAACACTTTCCAAGCTGTTCGGGACAGTGTACCGTGGGAAGCGGTAATTAGCAGACAGAGATCAAGAAAGCAGTATGTTGTATGTTACAGGAAGACAGCAACTAATTTAGCTTTCAGAATCTTTCTGATAACTGTCAACTAACTTTGTTTACTATAAACTTTTGAAATATCTATAGCGTAGTGACTTAGCCGAGGTAGCTCAGTGGTAGAGCGCGGCCCTGAAAAGGCCGGCGTGGGGGGTCCGATTCCCTCCCTCGGCACTGCATTGTAAGGTTGACCCTAAAGGCTCTTCCCCTAGGGGAAGAGCCTTTAGGGTATTCCTAAGACGAAGGGCATTTTATAAAAAGGCGCATTCCTTTGCGGGAGCAGGGTGGTGCGCCTTTTTGTTTTTAGGGGCCCCTAAAAATTACTTGACAATTTTAACTTTATAGTTTATACTCTACTAATATAATAGAGATAATAGACAAAGGAGATGTTTATGCGTATTACTTACAGAGGTGATTATGCTTTAAAGGCATTGTTGGATTTGGCGCTGCATTATGATGAAAATGTGGTAACCATAAATGATTTAGCCAAGCGCACTGACGCGCCGACAAAATTCCTGGAGCAGGTTCTCCTGGGCTTAAAAAGAGGGGGGTTTGTAGAGAGCAGGCGCGGCAAGGTGGGAGGTTACCGTTTAGCCAAGCCCCCATCTGAGATAAAATTAGGGTATGTGGTGCGTTTTGTTGACGGCCCTGTTGAGCCGATAAGCTGCCTTGAAGGCGGCTATTCCGGATGCCGCGATATTTACCGCTGTGTCTTAAAGAATGTCTGGGAAAGAGTTGCCAAGGCTACCTCGGAAATCATCGACAACATTACCTTTGAAGACCTGGTAAGCCAGCTCAAAAAGAAGCAGGGAGCGGTTGTTTACGCTATATAGGAGAAGGAGAAAGCAAAATGAGCAGACTTGACTCCAGATTAAAAATTGAAAGCATACTCTTGCACGGCGGCCAGGAGGCCGATGCTTCTACAGGCGCAAGGGCAGTGCCGATTTACCAGACCACCTCTTATCAGTTCAAGAACGCACAGCATGCGGCAGACCTCTTCGCCCTGCGGGAGCCCGGTAACATCTACACCAGGCTGATGAATCCGACCACCGACGTATTCGAGAAGAGGATGAGTTTATTAGACGGAGGTATCGGGGCATTGGCGGTAGCCAGCGGACAATCCGCGATAAGCCTGGCGCTGTTAAATATCACGCAGGCAGGGGACGAGGTTGTTTCTGCGGACAATCTTTATGGCGGTACCTATACTCTTTTTCATTACACCTTTCCGCGGCTGGGGGTTAAGGTGAGGTTTGTAAAATCCAACGAACTGGAGGAGTTCCGGAAGGCGATTACGCCCAGGACAAAGGCAGTGTATGCCGAATCCATAGGAAATCCCAAGCTTGATGTGGCAGACCTTGAGGGGATATCGGGGGTGGCGCACAAAAACGGCATACCGTTTATCCTGGATAATACGGTTTCGCCCTACCTCTTGAGGCCGATTGACTTCGGTGTCGATGTGGTGGTTTATTCGGCGACAAAATTTATCGGAGGACACGGTACCTCTCTCGGAGGGGTAATCGTGGATTCCGGCAGGTTCGATTGGACCTCCGGGAAGTTTCCCCGCATCGCCGGGCCGGAACCCAGTTACCACGGGATAAATTTTACGCAGGACTTCCGGCATTTAGGAAATGTCGCTTACATTCTTAAGGCGAGGCTTACCTTATTGAGGGATATAGGTCCGGCGCTTTCTCCTTTTAACGCCTTTCTATTCCTGCAGGGGCTTGAGACCCTGCATCTTAGGATGATAAGGCATTCTGAGAATGCCCTGGCAGTAGCAGAATTTTTAGAAAAACACCCCAGGGTTTCCTGGGTAAATTACCCTGGGCTGGATTCGAGCCCCGAGAAGAAACGGGCTAAAAAATATCTTCCCAAAGGGGCAGGGGCAATCGTGGGCTTTGGAATCAAAGGAGGGTTAGAAGCGGGAAGAAGGTTTATTGATTCGCTTGAGATGGTTTCGCACCTTGCCAACATAGGCGATGCCAGGAGCCTGGCTATCCATCCGGCAACTACAACTCACCAGCAGTTATCAGGCGAAGAGCAGCTCGCAACAGGCGTAACGCCGGACTTTGTGCGTTTATCCGTCGGTATTGAGAACATCGATGATATTGTCGGGGATATAGAGCAGGCCCTTAAGAAATCCAGCGCTTAAAAATCAGGAGGCAAGATGCCAGGAGTATTTAGCGATATTACCAAGACCGTCGGAGGCACCCCGCTGGTAAAGATAAATAAATTATCGGAGGGGCTGGATGCTACGATACTTGCGAAGTTGGAATTTTTTAACCCCGCCTCCAGTATAAAGGACAGGATAGGCGTGGCTATGATAGAGGCGGCGGAGAAGAAGGGGCTATTAAGGGAAGGCTCGGTTATCATTGAGCCGACCAGCGGCAACACCGGCATTGCCCTGGCATTTGCGGCTGCTGCCAAGGGCTACCGCATTATCCTGACCATGCCGGATACCATGAGCCTGGAGCGCAGGCAATTGCTGAAGATCTTCGGGGCAGAGGTAGTTTTGACCGAGGGCGCCAAGGGGATGCGCGGCGCAGTTGAGAAGGCCGAGGAGCTGCTTAAGAAAATACCCGGCAGTTTCATGCCCCAGCAGTTTAATAACCCGGCTAATCCCGAGGCCCACCGCCGCAGTACCGCCGAAGAGATCTGGAAGGATACCGCAGGAAAGGTGGATATTTTTATTGCCGGCATCGGCACCGGCGGCACCATCACGGGAGTAGGGGAGGTCCTCAAGGAGAGAAATCCCGCAGTCAGGATTATCGGCCTGGAGCCCAGGGATTCCCCGGTGCTTTCCGGGGGCAAGCCCGGCTCGCATATGATACAGGGCATCGGCGCAGGCTTTGTGCCGCAGGTTTTAAACACCGGGATAATCGACGAGATTATTGCGGTTCGGCACGATGACGCGGGTAACATCGCCAGGAGGCTTGCCAGGGAGGAAGGTATATTCGCAGGGATTTCCAGCGGCGCTGCGATGTGGGTTGCCCTTGAGGTTGCCAGGCGCAAGGATTCAGAAGGAAAGACAATTGTAGCGGTTTTACCTGATACCGGAGAGCGGTATCTTTCGACATGGTTATTCCAGGAGTATCTTTAAGCGATGAAAGAAAATGCATTAGGTTTAGTCAAGGCGCAGGAATTCACTTTTGCCGGCTCCGGCGAGGGGTTTAAGCTTGAGTGCGGGGAGAGCTTTAGCCCGGTTACGCTCGCCTATGAGGCCTATGGGCAGCTTAACAGAGATAAGACCAACGCTATCCTTATCGCGCATGCCCTTTCCGGAGATGCGCACGCCGCAGGTCTAGCGGATGGCGAAAACAGAGCCGGATGGTGGGACAACATGATTGGCCCCGGTAAGGCATTTGACACCGATAAATATTTCATTATCTGTTCCAACGTGTTGGGAGGATGTAGGGGCTCCAGCGGTCCTTCCAGCATCAACCCTAAAACCAGAAAACCCTATGGCCTGTCGTTTCCATCAGTTACCATACGCGATATGGTTAATGCCCAGAAAGAGCTTATTGATTATCTGGGCATTGATAAACTTCTGTCTGTTGCCGGCGGCTCGATGGGCGGGATGCAGGTTTTAACGTGGCTTGCTGCTTACCCGGGACGGCTACAGAGCGCCATCCCCATTGCCACTACCCTAAAGCATTCTCCGCAGCAGATCGCATTTAATGAAGTAGGCAGGCAGGCGATCATAGCTGACCCGTGCTGGAGGAATGGCGATTATT
The DNA here is from genome assembly GCA_041650795.1 of Candidatus Omnitrophota bacterium. GTDB lineage: Bacteria > Omnitrophota > Gorgyraeia > Gygaellales > Profunditerraquicolaceae > JBAZKK01. The sequence goes on from JBAZKK010000007.1 coordinate 18,153, forward strand.
ACGGCAGCGCGCCTCCTGCGAAGGGGTTGTCTCTTGCCAGGATGATCGGGCACATTACCTACATGAGCGACCAGTCGATGGAGAAGAAGTTCGGCAGGATTAAGAAAAAAGATGCCCGGCCTTTTAAATTCACGGCTGACTTTGAGGTAGAGGGATACCTGCATTACCGCGGGGGAAATTTCGTAAAGAGGTTCGACGCCAACTCCTATCTCTATATTAGCAAGGCCATGGATAACTTTAATCTCTTGGATGGCAGGACGCTCCAGGGGCTCTTTAAGGGGGTTAAGGCGCGGCTTTTGGTGATTGCCTTTAAATCAGACTGGCTATACCCGTCTTACCAGTCAAAGGAGATTATCAAGGCCGCAAAACTGGCGGGGCTGGAATCAACTTATTGCGAGGTTGATTCTACTTACGGCCATGATGCTTTTTTGCTTGAGACAAAGGAGGAGACGCACCTCATAAGGCATTTCTTGAAAAAGGTGTTTTACAGCATCCAGGTGCGGTAATATATGGACCACGGGAATATCCCCATTGACCACAGGGCAATATTGGAGTTAATCGAAAAGCAGACATCTGTCTTGGATCTCGGTTGCGGCAGAGGAGAGCTGATGGACATCCTGATTAAAGAGAAGGGGTGCCGCTGCCAGGGCATTGAGATAGACGAAAATGCAGTCTATGAGTGCGTTGCCAGGGGTTTGAGCGTTTTGCACGGGGATATTGACAGCGGGCTTTCGGAGTACGCCGATAACTCCTTTGATTACGTAGTCCTCAACCAGAGCCTGCAGCAGTTGAGGCATTTTGACAGCGTTTTTAAGGATGCTTTAAGGGTAGGCAGGAGAGTCATAGTAGGGCTGCCGAACTTCGCGCATTACAAGACGAGGTTGCAGCTTTTCTTCGGCGGGAAGGCGCCGGTTACGCCTTCCCTTCCCTACAACTGGTTTGACAGCCCTAATGTCCATTTCTTGAGTATCCTGGACTTCAGGGATTACTGCAAATCACGGGATGCCCGTATCACACACAGTATATACCTGGGAGAAAAAATGAGGATTTTGCTGCTGCCGAATCTTTTAGCTAACGTCGCAATATTCCTTCTTAAAGCAGGGACGGTTCTTGAGTCCGGTTAGAACTGTCCCCCCCAAGGGACACTTTTAACCGTGTTTCAGAACCGTCCCTGTAAATAGTTGATATTTGGGGCGCAGCAATTATAATATTATCTGCGGCAGGCGGTTTAAGATAAAAAGGGGATAGCCAAGGATGAAGAAAATGGTTGTGGTGGCGATGAGCGGCGGGGTGGATTCATCGGTTGCAGCCGCGCTGCTTTTAAAAAAGGGCTACGAGGTTATCGGGATTACGATGTGTTTTAATCTCCCGGATTCCCCTTGCGGAGAGCCGCGTTGCTGCGGCGCATCTGCCATTGCGGATGCACGCCGCGTAAGCTCCCTTCTGGGTATCAGACATTACGTCCTTAATCTTAGCAGGGAGATGGAAAGGGACGTTATTGCAGATTTTATACGGGAGTATCAGAACGGACGCACCCCTAACCCCTGCGTGCGATGCAACGAATTTGTTAAATTCGGGGCTCTTTTGAAAAAGGCGATGGCGCTGGGAGCAGATTATCTGGCTACCGGCCATTACGCCAGGATAATAAAGAACGGCAGTTATCATCTTCTTAAAGCCAGAGACAAAAGGAAAGACCAGTCTTATTTCCTATACCGTTTTAACCAGGATAGATTAAGGCGTATCTTATTTCCGCTCGGAGGATACACTAAGGACGCCGTGAAAAAACTGGCAAAGAGGATGAAGTTCGGGGTATCCGAGAAAAAGGAGAGCCAGGAAATATGTTTTATACCGCGCGACTACCGGAGTTTTTTGAAGGCGCGCATTAGGTCTTCTTTATTTAGGCCCGGCAGGATACTGGATGATAAAGGCAATGTTATCGGCACACACCAGGGGGTCGGATTTTATACTATCGGTCAGAGGGAAGGCCTGGGGCTTTCCTGCGGCTGTCCGGTATACGTCTCCCGCATAGATACCACCGAAAATGCAATCCATGTTTCAAAGAGGCAGGGGATGTACCGGCGGAGATTTATGGTAAAGAATTTGGTTTTTCCCTCAGGCGCCCTGAAACGCAAGACGCGCCTTAGGGTAAAGGTAAGATATTTTACGCCTGAGGTATCAGCCGATGTAGAGCCGCTTGAAGATAAGGCAGAGGTCTCACTTAGAGAAGCGGTATTTGCCATTACCCCCGGGCAATCCGCGGTATTCTACGATAAGGAGCGCGTAGCAGGAGGGGGAGTTATCGAGGAGGTATTAGATTGAGAAAAAGAACGGTTTATCTTGACCACAATGCCACCACACCGCTTCACCCTGAGGTAAAGAAAACCCTGGTTGCTGCGATGAAGGTATTCGGCAATCCCTCCAGCCTTCATAAATTCGGCAGGGAGGCGCGGGCGCTGGTAGAGAAAGCACGCGGGGATATTGCTTCTTTTATCGGCGCACAGCACGAAGAGATTATTTTTGCAGGCAGCGGCTCGGAAGCAAATAACAGCGTGGTCAACATCCTTTACTGCCCGGCATGGAAGGGATGCGTAGGGCAAGGGGGCCTGGTAAAAAAGAGGAGGATTATTACCACCAAGATTGAGCATCCCTGTGTGCTGGAATCCGTGGCGTGTGTCGCGGCCTCCGGTATCGGCGTGACATATCTTGATGTGGACAGTTACGGCAAAATCAATACGGAGCAGCTTAAGGAGGAGATAGGAAAAGGCGATGTGGCTTTGGTGTCTGTGATGATGGCCAACAACGAAATCGGAACCATCCAGGATATCAAGAGCATTTGCGAGATAACCCATCGGAACGGAGCGCTTTTTCATACCGATGCGGTACAGGCAGTAGGTAAGCTTCCCGTTGATGTGATGGAGCTCGGGGTTGATTACCTGTCTTTTTCCGCCCATAAGATATACGGGCCAAAAGGCATAGGGTGCCTTTACATCAGAAAAGGCGTCCCTTTCTGTCCGTTTATCCGGGGCGGGCATCAGGAGCGCGGCAGAAGGGCGGGGACGGAGAATACCCTTGGCATTATCGGTTTCGCAAAGGCCATCCAGATGCGCGGGGTTGAGATGCAGGCAGAGGCAAAACACCTGTTCGGCTTAAAGAAAAGATTAAAGGAGGGTATCCAGAGGAACATCCCGGATGTTTTTTTTAACGGCCACCCCGAGGATAGCCTTGCCGGCACGCTAAATGTTTCGTTTGCCGCAGCAGAAGGGGAGGCAATCCTCTTGTATCTGGACATGGAGGGTATCGCGGTTTCTACCGGTTCTGCCTGCGCGTCGGGGTCACTGGATCCGTCCCATGTTTTGTTGGCAATCGGCACCCCCCAGGAGAAGGCGCACGGCTCCATACGTATCAGTATGGGGAGGGATACCACTAAAGACGATATAGATTACGTCATCGAGCGGTTCACCGGAGTCATCAGGAAGGTTCGCGGGATTTCTTCGGTTCAAGGAGAGCGCCAAACATGAATGAGGATTGGTTGTATTCCGATAAGGTCAAAGAGCACTTTATGCATCCGCGCAACGTCCTTTCTAACGAGGAGGGGTTTCAGGCTGGCGGCCGCGGGGTCGTCGGAAACATAAAATGCGGCGACGAGATGGTGGTGCTGATTAAGGTAGATAAGGCAAGGGGCGTCATTACGGATTGCAAATGGAAAACCTACGGCTGCGCCAGCGCCATTGCCAGCACCTCTGTGCTTTCGGAACTTGCGATAGGAAAGACGCTGGACGATGCCTATAAACTTAGCTCTCGCGATATTGCCGTGGCTTTGGGGGGCCTGCCTGAACACAAGATCCACTGTTCTGTCTTGGGAGACAAAGCGTTGCGCGCGGCAATCGACGACTATTACACCAGGCAAGGGATGAGCGACAAGGTTAAGAAAGAAAGGGAGCACATTATCTGTAAGTGCCTGGGGATAACTGATGCGGAGATCGAGAATGCGGTTCTTGAAGGCGCCCGTACTTATATCCAACTGCAGGAGCGCACCAAGATCGGAACGGTCTGCGGAGAATGCAAGGAGAAATCAATAAAGCTGATGGAGGAATACAAGGCAAAACACTTCCCGCCTAAGTAGAAACACTCCCCGAATTTGATAAAGACAGACTGCTGCGAGACGAAGCTAGCCGCGGCATTTTTATTTTTTAGTGAAGGCAAGGGCCTCCAAGGTATTGAGGGTCAGGAGGAGGATGCCCAGTTCAGTAATGATGGTCGAGAATGCGGCGCCCAGATACGAGAAATAGTAGATTAGTATGAATATCAGGGGCAGCCCTATCAAGGCGATAATCACGTGTATCTTGGAATAGAGGTCCATGCGCCCCGATACCAGCAGGAACTGCACCCTGAAGGCGTTGGCATTAATGAAGAATGCCGCCACCAACAGCAGCCTTAAGGTCAGGATTGCCTGGGGGTATTTCGCCCCGCAGACAATCTTGACTATCCAGGGAGAAACGAGAAAAATGACGGGAAGCGCCACGAGCGCAATGTAAATGGTGGAATCCTGGATTTTATGCATCAGCTTAAGCGCCCTCCTCTGGTTCTTGTGGAATATGTTGCTTAGCCGCGGATAGATGGCTTGGGAGAAAGAAGCCAGGGGGAACGTCTGGATGACGTTGGCGATTTTCTCGGCGATGGAATAATACCCGGTAAGGACGTTATTGGTAAGGAGCCCCACGGCAAATATCCTGGTGTTGGTATAAGCGTTAATCGCCAGGATTGAGATAAAGATCTGCCAGCCGTCTTTTAATTCTTTAAGTATGTCGCCGTATGTCTGGAAGATGAACCTTATCTGGAACTTTACAAACGCCAGATACAGCCCCGCCAGACCGATTACCATAAACACCAACGATTGAATCAGCGGCACGTACAGGTAGTCCCGCGGTTCTTTTACCAAGACGAGGATCCCCACAGCGCAAATTACTCCTCCGATGATATTAAGGACCGAGATGTAACGCATCTTTTCTATTCCCTGGTAGAACCATACCGGGAAAAGAGTATTAGCTACCACTACCCCGAAGCTGAACGCAAAGACCCGCCAGTCGTTTCCAAAGCGGGGAATGAACCTTAAGATAAGGACGAGCGCGATAAAGCTCGCCAGGAGAAGGACGAATTTTACGGCAGTAACCGATGAGAAGATAAGAGATACCCTTTTATGGTTTTCGCGGTGCAGGGAGACCTCGCGGGTGGCGGAGTAGCTGAATCCGTAATCAGTCAGGATCAGGAAATACTGCGCAAAGGCCTGGGCAAAGGCGAGCAGCCCGAATTTTTCCGGCCCGATAACCCTGATAAGGTAGGGCATTACTATTAAGGGCAGGATATAATTTATCCCCTGGAGCGTGGAGAGGGAAAGGACGTTTCCAAGGACTACCTTGCGTTCCGCAGGTGTAGCCAAGAGGTAAGCTTTTTTTATTACGCCGAACATGGTAATTGCCGGTTTTTAGAGAAAACCCCGCACCCAAATGCGGATGCGGGGTTATTTTTTGCAATCAGACTGCAATTTTTAAGTTTAGGCCTGGGCCTGAATCAGGATAACGTTGGTAGCCTGTTCGCCCTTAGGACCTTGGGTAATCTCGAATTCTACGTCCTGACCTTCCTGAAGGGTTTTGTATCCGTCGCCTTTGACGGCGCTGTAATGGACAAATACGTCCTTACCGCCTTCGGCTGTGATGAAACCATAACCCTTCTGGTTGCTGAACCATTTCACTTTGCCTTTTGCCATTTGTTACTCTTCACCCCTTTCCTATCCTGCTGCTGGTTACAAAAAAACCGCAGAGCAAAACTTTTTACTTTCGCTCTACGGTTGCTTGAACTCTCTGGTAGTTATTGCTTTCATCAAATGTCCAAAATCAAAAACATTATAGCAAATTTCCCCATTTTGTCAATTCATTTTTTTCCTTAATCAGGGACGGTTCTTAAGGTGAAGCTAACCTGTCCCCTAATAGGGGACAGGTTAAGAACGGCTTCAGAACCGTCCCTATGATGAATAAGGTTGAAAAAAAACTGGTTAGTGTTAAAATATAAAAATATGAAAAACAGGTCTCTGACGGCTATAATCTTTTTTCTTATCCTGGCCTGCGGGTTCCCCGGCCGGGGATATTCTCAGGGGTACGAAACCCCTAAGCGCACCCTCATCTATTTTTATTCCCCAGCCTGCAAGAAATGCCATGAGCTAAAGAGCCGTCTCCTGCCGCAGATCAGGGAGGATTTTAAGGATAGGCTTGATATTCAGATGCGCGATATTACGCGCATGGATGATTATACCCTGTTGCTTAGGCTTGAAGAAAAATACCATCCCAAACTCGACAACAGCGTGCCCCTTTTCTTTTTCGAAGACCGTTTCCTGACGCCGGAGGGCATTCAAGTAGAGCTTACCAGTTTATTGGCGACGCCTAAAGCAGCTGCGCCTGAGGAAAAAGCGGGGAGGGAGAGGATATTTTACCGTTTCTTCGCCCTTACCCCTGCGACGGTGGCGGGTGCCGGTTTGATCGACGGGATCAACCCTTGCGCCTTTACGGTAATTATATTCTTTATGTCTTTTCTGGCGATGCAGGGGTACCGGCGCCGGGAACTTCTGGCAATCGGGCTGGCATTTATCCTGGCGGTGTTTGCCACCTATATCCTTATCGGTATGGGCTTGTTCAGTTTCCTTTACCGCCTAAAGGGCTTTTGGTTTGCCTCGAAAATTATCAATATTTCCGTCGGGGCATTCAGCATTCTATTAGGTACCCTGGCTTTATATGATTCCTTCAGGTTTAGCAGGACCAGGGAGGCCACAGGGATGCTGCTGCAGTTGCCTCCCTATCTTAAGAACCGCATCCATTCCGTTATCGGCAGCCACTATCGCCAGGTCCCCGGCCAAGAGGCGAGAAGGAACCTTTTCGGGTTAGTAATGAGCGCCCTAGCTACGGGTTTTATAGTTTCTCTCATCGAGGCAGTCTGTACCGGCCAGGTGTATCTGCCGACCATAGTTTTTGTGCTTAAAACCACCCACCTGAAATTACAGGCCTTAGGGTATCTTTTTATGTATAACCTGCTTTTTATCATTCCCCTGGTAGCGATATTTTTCTTTTCCTTGATGGGGGTAACATCGCAGCAGTTTTCCGGTTTCATCAGGAGGCATCTTGCGTTAATCAAGGCGTTGATGGCGGTCTTATTTTTTGTCCTTGGCGCCAGCCTCGTTTATTCTTACATACCAGCTAGAATAATAAAATTACCTATAGCGCTAGAAAGCCGCAACACCCCGGCCGTAACCTCCTGCGAGAGGAAAACCGATTCCGAGGTATGGGATTTCGGAAAGGTAAAAGAAGGAAGCGTCCTAAAGCACGCCTTTATATTTAATAACAAATCCCGCAATACCATCAACATAAAAAGCGTGCACACTTCCTGCGGCTGTACCGTCTCCAAGGTAGAGAAGACGCGCTTGGGGCCCGGAGAGGGCACTGCCTTAAAGGTGCGGTTTGATACCAAGGGTTATGCGGGTCCTGTGCGGCAATATGTATACGTTAATACCGACAATCCTGATGAGCCGGTGGCGAGATTTATTGTTGCAGCCGACGTCGAAAGGCGATATTAAGAGGGAGGTTTTAATATGTGGGCATTTAGATTAAAGATGTGGTTTCTGGTTACCCTGCTTTTTGCGTTTATCTATGCGCTCCTGGTTATTATCGGAGCGGGGTTTATGCATATCGGCAGTTTTTATTTTTATGCGGTGCTTTCGCTTGCGCTGATGTTTATCCAGTACATGCTCGGTCCCAAGATAGTAGAGTGGACCATGCGCGTCCGCTACATCAACAAGGGCGAATACCCCGAACTTCAACGGATGGTGGAGGATTTGGCATCGCGCGCCAGGATACCCGTGCCCAGGATAGGCATTGCCCAGATTTCAATCCCCAATGCCTTTGCCTTCGGTAGGGGCATCAAGGACGGGCGCGTCTGCGTTACTGAAGGGATTATGAAGCTTTTAAACGAAGAGGAATTAAAGGCGGTATTGGGGCATGAGCTGACGCATCTTAAGAACCGCGACGTGCTTACGATTACGCTTTTATCAGTGATACCAATGATTATGTACCGCATCGCTTGGCAATTCCTGTTTTTTGGCAGGAGGCGCGATGAAAGGGGAGGCAATACCGTTTTAATAGGTATGGCGGCTTTCATATTTTATTTTCTTACTAATCTTTTGGTTCTCTACGCCTCGCGCATCAGGGAGTATTTTGCCGACCGCGGCTCGGTGCTTTTGGGAAACAAGCCGTCGGTCCTTGCCTCCAGCCTTTACAAGCTGGTTTACGGCTCCGCGCGCATGGATAGGAATGAACTTAAAGAAACGGAAGGCTTAAAGGCGTTTTTTGTGAATGACCCTTCGCGCGCCATAAATGAAATACGCCAATTGCGCGAGCTCGACCTGGATAAGAGCGGTACTATTGAGGCAAAGGAGCTTGAAATACTGCGCTCAAAGAGCGTCCGCCTGGGGCTTGGGGATAAGCTGATGGAGCTCTTGAGCACCCACCCTAATATGCTTAAACGCATCAGGCAGCTTTCCAGTTACAAGGTCCAATCCTTATAGCGCTTAATTATTTCAGGAGCAAGGAGATACAAAAATTCCTTGCTCCTTTTTTTGCCTTAAACCAGGAGGTTTTCTTAATTGACAGGACCGGGAATCTACTATATAATCATAAGACTATGGAATTAAATGAGCTTATCGCGCAAAGAAAATCCAAGCGCCGTTCGCTGGAAGAGAAAACGGCAGGTATAAATAATGCCCCTCCGCGAGGAGCCATTTCCATCGGAGAGGCTGTAGGCAGTTTTCAGGAAGGCCGTAAGGTTGAGCTCTGCGGCAGGGTAATGGCAAGGCGTTCTCACGGCAAGGTCGTCTTTGCCGACTTAAGGGACTCTACCGCTAGGATTCAACTATATCTGAAGTCGGATTTCCTGGGAGAGGAGAAATTCTCCTGGCTTGATAATATTGATGTGGCAGACATTATATCCGTGCGCGGAGAGCTTTTTAAGACACACACCGGTGAGCCCACGGTAAAGGTTGAGGATTTTGCCGTTCTGGCCAAGGCGCTTCGGCCGTTACCGGAGAAGTGGCACGGATTAAAAGACGTGGAGGCGCGCTACCGCCAGCGTTATCTTGACCTGATTGCCAATGAGGAGACAAAAACAGTCTTTATGCAGCGCAGCCGCATTATAAGGTTCATCAGGGATTTTTTGGATAAGGCCGGGTTTCAGGAAGTAGAAACCCCGATGATGCATTCTGTGCCCGGAGGCGCGGCAGGCCGACCTTTCAAGTCCCACCAGAACGAATACGGTATGGATTTATACCTGAGGATCGCCCCGGAATTATACCTGAAGCGCCTCTTGGTCGGCGGCCTGGAGCGGGTTTATGAGATTAACCGCAGTTTCCGCAACGAGGGGGTCTCGACCAGGCATAACCCGGAATTCACGATGCTTGAGGTTTACCAGGCATACACGGATTACGAAGGGATGATGCGATTATGCGAAGAGCTTATCGCGGGTCTCTGCCGCGAGGTACTTGGCAAGACCAGGCTGGTTTATCAAGGCAAGGAGGTTGATTTTACTCCCCCCTGGCAGAGGCGTTCTTTCAGTGAGATGGTCAAGGAGAGATTTGATATTATCCCGGATGACAGCGCCGAGGCGATGCTTAAAAAATTAAAAGGCAAGGGTTTTGCCAAGGATGCGCACCGGCTCAGCCGTTCGCAGGTTGCCAAGATTATCGAGGAGATACTGGAACTTGACATCAAGCCTAACCCGACGTTCGTGACCGATTATTTTACCAGCCTCTGCCCCCTGGCAAAGACCAAAGAAGACAACCCCTTGATCTCGGAAAGGTTCGAGCTTTATATTGCCGGGATGGAGGTGGGTAATGCTTATTCCGAGCTCAATGATCCGCTGGAACAGGAGAGGCGTTTTAAGGAGGAGATAAAAGAACTTACCGGCGACGAAAAGAAGGCGGTGGATGAAGATTACGTTCTTGCGCTTGAGCACGGGATGCCTCCTGCCGGCGGCCTGGGAATAGGCATAGACAGGCTGGTGATGCTCTTGACAAACCAGCCTTCCATAAGGGATGTGATTCTGTTTCCCCTGTTGAGGCCGGAGAAATAGCCATGAAGGCAGAATTATTCATAGCCTGGCGGTACCTGGCGACTAAAAGGAAGGAAAAATTTATCTCCCTTATCAGCATTATTTCCATACTGGGGGTCGCCATAGGCGTGGCGGCGCTGATTGTTGTATTGGCGGTAATGAGCGGTTTTGACCGCGACCTGCGCGATAAGATCGTCGGCAATTATTCCCATATCACCATTGCCGGTTATCAGGGGATTGACCCTGCCGGCTATGACCAGATAAGGGAAAAGTTAAACGGCCGTCCGCACGTAAAAGGATTTAGCCCTTATGTGCAGGGCCAGATGCTCGTAAGGGAAGGCGAGCGTTTATTCGCGGTGAGCGTCAGGGGGGTTGACCCTGTTACCGAGAAGAACGTTACCCGCCTCAGCCGCTATATGCGGCAGGGGGATATCGATAACCTTACGGACGGCACCGTTATCGTAGGCAAAGAGCTGGCATTATACCTGGGGGCGGGCTTAAATTCAACCCTTAATGTTTATTCCCCCCTCGGCAGGCAGCATAGCCTTAAGGTGGTGGGAATATTCAATTCCGGGATGTACGATTACGACATGAACCTCTGTTTCGTCGACCTTAAGACCGGCCAGGAGATACTGGGCCTGGGGGACAGGGTCAGCGCGGTAGCGGTAAAGCTCGATAATCTTTATCTTGCTCCGAAGATAAAATATCTCCTGGCGTCTGAGCTGGGAAGGGATTACGCTTTAAGCACCTGGAGCGAGGCGAACCGTAACTTCTTCGCTGCGCTTAAGCTTGAGAAGCTGACGATGTTTATTATTCTCACCTTGATAGTGCTGGTGGCGTCTTTTAACATTATCAGCACCCTGATTGTGATGGTGGTAGAAAAGACCAAGGACATCGGCATACTCAAAGCCATCGGTATGCCGCAGTCCGGCATCAAAAAGATATTCGTCTGCCAGGGGCTGTTAATTGGGATGCTGGGGACAGTATTGGGCGCGCTGACAGGGATAGTCCTCTGCGCGCTGCTTAAAAAATATCAGTTTATAAGATTGCCGCAGGATATCTATTATATCGACAGGCTGCCGGTGGCAATACAGGTATGGCCCGACATCGCCCTGATTGCAATGGCGGCAATGGTTATTACTTTGGCCTCTACGGTTTATCCGGCCGTCAAGGCCGCGGGGCTTAAACCCGTTGAGGCATTGAGGTACGAATAAGTAAAACGAGTGTGTTAGAATCCAGAAACCTACATAAGGTTTACAACCACGGCAAGAAGGATATCCGGGTACTCAAGGGCATAGATTTAAAAGTCTCTGCCGGAAGCTTTGTGGTGGTTGCCGGCCCTTCGGGCGCGGGGAAATCCACCCTCCTGAATATCCTGGGGGGGATAGACAGCCCCAGCGAAGGAAAGGTATTCTTTGAAGGCGAGGATATCTATTCCTTAAGCGATGTTGCGTTATCGCGCATGCGCAACGAAAGGATAGGTTTTGTCTTTCAGTTTTACCATCTCCTTCCGGAATTTACGGTACTGGAGAATGTCCTTATGCCCGCTTGGATTAACCTTGGCTATAAAAAGGCAATGCTTGAAGACGCAAGCGGCGGGGGCAGCTTAAGGAAAAAGGCTTCCGGGCTCCTGGTTATGGCAGGCCTGGAGGCCAGGCTCGGGCATTTTCCTTCGCAATTATCCGGAGGAGAGCAGCAGCGGGTGGCGATCGTGCGGGCGCTGATGAATAATCCGCGTCTCCTCTTATGCGACGAGCCTACCGGAAACCTCGATTCCGTAAGCGGCGAGGCTGTTATTTCATTGATAAAGAAAATCAACCGTCAGGAGAATATGACGGTAGTGATGGTAACGCATAACCTCGAATTGGCCCGCATTGCAGACACGGTTTACTATTTGAAGGACGGATTACTAAGGAATAATCAGGGAGGGTAAGGGTATGAAGATTTACATCAACGGGAAGTTGTATGAGAAGGATGACGCCAGGATATCGGTATTTGACCACGGCTTTTTATACGGGGACGGCGTCTTTGAGGGTATCAGGGTCTATGAGCGCCTTATCTTTAAGGCCTGGGAACATATCGAGCGCCTCTATGAGTCTGCGCACAGTATCATGCTTAAAATCCCGATGTCCAAGGACCAGGTCGCCCAGGCAATGGTCAGGACCCTTAAGGAGAACAAATTAGAGAACTCCTATGTGCGTTTGATTGTCAGCCGCGGAGAGGGGGATCTCGGGCTTGACCCGCGCAAGTGCAAGGGCAAGGAGACCGTAGTTATCATTGCGGACAGGATTATGCTTTACCCGGAGAAACTTTACCGCGAGGGCATGGATATAATTACGGTAGCTACTGCCAGGAACGCCCACGAGGCGCTCAATCCGCAGATAAAGTCCCTGAATTACCTTAACAACATTATGGCCAAGATCGAGGCCAATAATTCGGGGTATGAAGAGGCGCTGATGCTTAATGATCAGGGTTACGTTGCGGAATGCACCGGAGATAACATCTTTATTATCAGCAAGGGGGAACTTTATACCCCGCCGGAATGCATGGGAGCGCTTCGGGGCGTCACGCGCGATACGGTGCTTGAGATTGCCAAGAAATTGGGGATTAAGGTGCACGAGCATGTATTTACGCGCCATGAGCTCTACATTTCCGATGAGTGTTTCCTGACCGGCACGGCAGCCGAGATCATCCCTGTGGTCAGGGTAGACGGCCGCCTGATCGGCAATGGAAAGCCCGGCAGGATTACGCTGGCGCTTATGAAAAAATTCAAGGAGGCAACCCGCAAAGAAGGGTTGAGGTATTAGATGCTTTGCGATATCTGCGGCAAAAACCAGGCTACGGTGCATTTGACCGAGATTATTGACGAACAAATGACGGAGCTCCATCTTTGCGAGGAGTGCGCCCATAAGAAGAGCGCCCAGATGGAACAGCAGTTTGGGTTAAGCGACCTCCTGGCGGGGATGGCGGAGTTTGAAAAACCCGCCCTCCAGAAGGAAGGGTTGACGCTCAAGTGCCCTAATTGCGGTCTTACTTACGCAGACTTCCGCAAGATCGGCAGGCTCGGTTGCGGAGACTGTTATGCCGCTTTCAGCAAATACCTGATTCCGCTTTTAAAAAGGATTCACGGCGCGACCCAGCATATCGGGAAGTCTCCGCTTGGGATTGTCAAGCCGCAGAAAAAGAAAGAGAAGGTTTCCGATGTTGCTGCCTTGAAGGAGAAACTGCAGCGCGCCATTGAAAGCGAGGCCTTTGAAGAGGCGGCCAGGCTGCGCGACCAGATACGCGAGCTGGAGAGAGAACAGCCGTTGGCTGATAAGGGGGACAAGAGTGCAGCTGAATGAGCTTTTGAAGAATACAAGCGAGTGGCTTAAGGGCAGCGGCCCTAATTCCGATATTGTCATATCCAGCCGCATCCGGCTGGCGCGTAATCTCCATAAGGTGCCGTTTCCGCACTGGGCTAACAAAAAGCAAAGCCAGGAGGTCTTAGAGAATGTTGAGGAAGCCGTATCCAAGGTCGATTATCTCAAGAACACTTCGGTATTAGAGTTGATTAGCCTTGATGCGCTGGATATACAGTTCCTGGTGGAAAGGCACCTGATGTCTCACGAGCATGCCCAGAAGAAGGAGGGCAAGGCGGTGGTTGTTGACGATAAGGAGATTATTTCCATTATGGTCAACGAGGAGGACCATCTTAGAATCCAGGTGATGCAGTCCGGTTTTAATCTTTTTGAGGCGTGGGATATTATTAATACTATCGACGACGCCCTTTCCAAGGAGGTGCGTTTTGCGTTTTCCCCCGATTTAGGGTACCTTACTGCATGCCCTACCAACACCGGTACCGGCATGCGCGGGTCAGTGATGCTGCACCTGCCGGCCCTGGTGATGTCCAACCAGATCAGCCGGGTATTGGCTGCGATATCGAAGCTGAGCTTTACCAGCCGCGGCCTATACGGCGAAGGCACCCAGGCCAGCGGCAATTTCTTTCAGATCTCCAACCAGGTATCTTTAGGCATCAGCGAAGGAGACATCCTGGAGAATCTAAACGGGCTCATCCGCCAGATTATCGAACAAGAGAATCAGGCGCGGCAGTCTTTGCTTTCGCGCAGCCGTGCGTTCCTGGAGGACCGCATCAGCCGCAGTTTCGGGATACTCAAGAACGCGCGGATAATCTCAAGCCAGGAGACCATAGAGTTGCTTTCGATGGTCAGGTTGGGACTGGACCTGGGGATGCTTAAGGATATCGACCGCCGCAGCTTAAACGAACTCTTTATTATCACGCAGCCGGCGCACCTGCAGAAGATTGAGAACAACAAGTTATCCGCCCAGGAACGCGATATCAAGCGGGCGGAGATTATCCGTAATAAACTGAAGCTTTAATATCACGATGAGGAGGACAGATGTTTAACAGGTTTACAGAGAGGGCCAGAAAAGTCGTCATTTTAGCCAAGGAGGAGGCGCGGCGCTTCAATCACGATTACATCGGAACCGAGCATATCCTTTTGGGGTTAATCCGCGAGGGGGAAGGCGTGGCCGCCACGGTATTGCAGAAGATGGGGGTTTCCTTAGAGAAGATACGGTTGGAGATTGAGAAATTAGTGCAGCCCGGCCCCAGCACCCAGATTATCGGGGATATACCGTTTACCCCGCGCGCCAAGAAGGCGCTGGAATTGGCAGCAGAAGAGGCGCGTTCGCTGGGGCATAATTATATCGGCACCGAGCATCTCCTTTTAGGGTTAATCCGCGAAGGGGAAGGCGTGGCCTCGCAGGTTCTTCTTAACCTCGGGATGGACCTGAATACCGTCAGGAACGAGGTAATGGAATTATTAGGTTCGGCAGTGCCGGAATTAGGCACAGGCACTCCTGCCAAGACCAAGACCCCGGCGTTGGACGCCTTCGGAAGGGACCTAACTTTTCTGGCCAAGGAGAATAAGCTGGATCCGGTAATCGACCGGTGCAACGAAATCGAGCGCGTGATACAGATCTTAAGCCGCCGCACCAAAAATAATCCCGTTTTGTTGGGTGAGGCCGGAGTAGGCAAGACCGCAATCGTTGAAGGATTGGCTCAGGCTATTGTCAACGGCAATGTCCCGGAGGTTCTGCGCAACAAACGGTTAGTAGTGCTGGACCTGGCATTGATGGTTGCGGGCACCAAATACCGCGGCCAGTTCGAAGAGCGCATCAAGGCGGTGATGGAAGAGATCAAGCGCTCCCAGGATGTGATTATCTTTATCGATGAGTTACATACTTTGGTTGGCGCAGGAGCGGCAGAGGGGGCCATTGACGCCTCTAACATCTTAAAGCCGGCCCTATCGCGCGGTGAAATCCAGTGCATCGGCGCTACCACCCTTGACGAATACCGCAAATACATCGAGAAGGATGCGGCGCTGGAGAGAAGATTTCAGACCATTATGGTGGAGCCGCCCTCGGTTGACCAGACCATTGATATACTTAAAGGCCTGCGCGATAAGTACGAGGCGCACCACCGGGTGAGTTTTACCGACGGCGCCCTTGAGGCGGCAGCTAAATTATCCGACCGCTACATCTCCGGCAGGTTTCTTCCGGACAAGGCCATTGACCTTATCGACGAGACCGGCTCGCGCGCCAGGCTCAACGTCCTGATCGTGCCTCCGGATATTAAAAAGCTGGAAGAGAAGGTCGAGTCTCTAAGAAAGGAGAAGGAGGCTTACATCAAATCCCAGGATTTCGAGAAAGCCGCATCGCTTCGCGACCAGGAACGCCAGGCGCGCCAGGAATTAGAGCAGCTCAACCGCGAATGGACCCAGGCCAAGGATAAGATGCGTCCTGAGGTGACCGAGGAGGATATCGCCAAGATCGTGGCGCAGTGGACGGGCATACCGATTTTCAGATTGGAAGAGAAGGAAGGGGAGAAGCTTTTAAAGATCGAGGAGGAGTTGCACAAGCGCGTGGTCGGTCAGAACGAGGCGATTGACGCCATTGCCCATGCGGTGCGCAGGTCGCGCGCCGGCATCAAAGATCCCCGCCGCCCGATCGGTTCATTTATATTCCTGGGGCCCACGGGGGTTGGTAAGACCCTTTTGGCGCGCGCCCTGGCAGAGTTCATGTTCGGGGACGAGGACGCGCTTCTGCAGCTGGATATGTCCGAATATATGGAGAAGTTTAACGTCTCGCGCCTGGTAGGTGCTCCTCCCGGTTATGTCGGATACGAGGAGGGGGGGCAGCTTACGGAAAAGGTGCGTCGCCGGCCCTATTCGGTGATACTGCTAGATGAGATAGAGAAGGCCCATCCCGATGTCTTTAACCTGCTATTGCAGGTTTTTGAGGACGGACGCCTAACGGATAGCTTCGGCAGAAAGGTTGATTTTAGAAACAGCATCGTGATTATGACCTCCAATGTCGGCGCGGAGCTCATCCGCAAGAGCAGTTCGCTCGGTTTTAAGGCCCAGAAGGAAGAAGTTACCTACCAGGACATGAAGGATAAACTGATGGAGGAGGTCAAGCGCACCTTTAAGCCTGAGTTCTTGAACCGCGTAGACGATATCATCGTGTTCAGGCCGCTCGTTAAGGAAGACCTCGAGCGCATCATCGATATCGAGATAGGTTATGTCTCGGAGAGGTTAAAAGAGCAGGGCATTATCCTTGAGGTAAGCAGCGAAGCCAAGGAGCTCTTGATCGAGAAAGGGTTTGACCCCGTATTCGGAGCCCGGCCCTTAAAGAGGGTAATCCAACGTTACCTGGAGGACCCGCTGGCGTCGGATATCATCTCCAAGAAATTCAAGCCTAACGCCGCGGTAAAGATCATGCGTAAGAACGAGGAGCTTATCTTCGAATGATACTGGAGAGATTTTTTACGAATTTCGGCAGGAAGGTAATTTCCTTTTTCTATTTCTTCGGTGGGTTAAGCAACCTCGCTGGCCAGACCATTTACTGGACATTCGCGCCTCCTTACAAAAAAGAACGCATACTCGAGCAGGCCAAGAAGACCGGATATGATAGCCTTCCGATCATCAGCCTGATAGGGCTCTTTATCGGGATGATACTCGCCCTGCAGACCGCGGTGCTGATGCAGCGGCTGGGTTCGGAGATGTATATTGCCAGCATCGTCGCCCTTTCTCTGGTAAGGGAGTTGGGGCCGGTGATCACGTCCCTGGTGGTGGCAGGCAGGGTGGGCGCTTCCATCACCGCCGAGATAGGCTCGATGCAGGTAACCGAACAGATAGACGCCCTGGAGGCATTTGCTACCAATCCCATCAAGTACTTGGTGGTGCCGCGTTTCCTGGCCTTGACGCTGATGCTGCCTATCCTGACGCTTTACGCCAATATCGTAGGTATATTCGGAGGCTACGCTATCTGCGTCTACCGTATGGGTATTTCTTCCAGCATGTACCTTAAGATTACCACTGAGTCCTTATGGTATAAGGACCTCTTTAGCGGCCTTATCAAGACCGTGTTTTTTGGAATGATTATAGCATTAGTAAGCTGCTACGAAGGATTTAACGTTGAGGGAGGAGCCGAGGGGGTCGGCAAGGCCACCCGGCAGGCAGTAGTGGCTTCTTTTATATTGATTATCGCCGCAGACTGTCTGTTTACGGCCTTCTTTTATTTTATCTTTCCTTAAAAAGAAACTATGATAGAGATAGTAGATCTTTGCAAGAGTTTTAATAAGCTCAAGGTTTTAAACAGGGCCAGCCTTACCATCCCCGAAGGCAAGACCTATGTCATTATCGGTCGTTCCGGATGCGGAAAGAGCGTTTTGTTAAAGCACATCGAGGGTATATTAAAGCCCGACAGCGGAAAGGTAATTATCAACGGCAGGGATATCGCCGCCATGAGCGAAAAGGAACTCAATGCCTTGCGCCTCAGGATGGGGCTGGTATTCCAGGGGGGCGCGCTTTTTGATTCCTTGACCGTAGGGGAAAACGTAGGGTTTGGGTTGATTGAACATCAACATCTTCAAGATTGCGAATTATGGGAGAGGGTGGAGGAGGCCTTGAGCATGGTGGGTCTCTCGGGAATAGAGAATATCATGCCGTCGGAATTAAGCGGCGGGATGAAGAAGCGCGTATCACTGGCGCGGGCGCTCTGCATAAAGCCCCAGATTATCCTCTACGACGAGCCGACCACCGGGGTTGACCCCATCACCGCAGACAGCATCAACGAGCTTATCAAGGAGTTGCACGATAAATTAAAGGTGATCTCCATCGTGGTTACCCACGACATGAAGAGCGCCTATAAGATTGCCGACAGGGTGGCGATGCTTTATCAGGGCAGGATTATCGCCGAGGGTACCCCCGAGGAAATCCAAAACAGCAATCATCCCGTAGTGCACCAGTTTGTTAACGGCTTTGCCCAGGGTCCGATTACCGAGACCCTGGAGCTGCCTACTGTCAGAGATAAAACCCAGAGACTGGAGTGTCCCAAGATAACCCACGCGGAGGAATAAGATGATATTCGGAAGATCTAAGATGGAATTGAAGGTAGGTGTCTTTGTTTTTATAGGTCTGGTAATTTTAATGGTGTTTATTCTTTCCATAGGAGGGTTTAAGACCTGGTCCTCCGGGTACAAGGTGAAGTTTATTTTTAATTTCATAAACGGCGTCAAACTCGGTGCGCCGGTAAGGTTTTCCGGCGTAGATGTAGGGCAGGTGAAGTCCATAAGTTTTATCAAGTCCCAGGACGGACACGCCAAGGTAGAGATAACAGCCTGGGTAAAAGACGAGATAGATATTCCCATTGATTCCACTATCTGGGTTAATACGCTGGGCCTGTTGGGCGAGAAATACATCGAGATACTGCCTGGCGAGGACACCGAGAGGTTCCTGGAGGCGGGTCAGGCCATGGCCGGCAACGACCCCGTGCCGATGCATTACCTGGAAAAGATGACCAAGAGCATACTGGACCAGGTTAATGATGCCCTTTCCGCAATCAAGAGCGAAAGGGGGACCGTAGGTAAGCTTATTTACGATGATACCGTTTACAATAACTTAGAGGCGATGAGCAGCGACCTGCGCAAGCATCCCTGGAAGTTATTCTGGAAGAGCAAATAGCTTATGGGCGTTAAGACCAAAACCGTATTTACCTGTCAAAGCTGCGGTTATCAATCACCGAAATGGCTGGGGAGGTGTCCGGACTGCGACCATTGGAATTCATTCGTAGAGGAGGATTACTCCGTGCCTTCCAGGAAAGGCAAGGAGAGAGCCGCCATTTACAAGGATGAGCCGGTTCTGCTTAAAGACGTTGAGTTTAAAGAAGACAACCGCATCAAGACAGGGATATCGGAGCTCGACCGCGTTTTAGGCGGAGGCATTGTTCCGGGTTCGGTAGTTTTGATAGGCGGAGACCCCGGGATAGGAAAGTCTACCATTTCACTTCAGGTCTCCAACCAGCTTACGAAGCAGGGGTTGTCCGTTCTTTACGTAAGCGGCGAGGAATCGGTAGCGCAGACCAAGCTCCGGGCGAGGCGCCTCGGCGCGGGCAATGACGGCGAGCTTTATATCGTAAATCAAACGGACCTTTCTTTAATCGTCGAATACGTAAACAAGATTAAGCCGGCTGCGGTAGTGATAGATTCCATCCAGGTGATTTTTGAGCCGGGCATCAGTTCTTCGCCCGGCAGCGTCAGCCAGGTCAGGGAATGCGCCGGTATCCTTACGCAGCTGGCCAAGACCAGCGCCACCCCGGTATTCATTATCGGCCACGTTACCAAGGAAGGCACGCTTGCCGGGCCGCGCGTCCTGGAGCACATCGTGGATACCGTGCTTTATTTTGAAGGGGACAGGTTCTCTATCTACCGGATGCTTAGGGCAGTCAAGAACAGGTTCGGCTCTACCAACGAGATAGGGGTTTTCCAGATGGAGGCAAGCGGCTTGAAAGAAGTGGATAACCCCTCGGAGATATTTTTATCCGAGCGCTCCAGGGATACTTCCGGTTCAGTGGTGGTGCCGATAATAGAAGGAAGCCGCCCCTTATTAGTTGAGATACAGGCCCTGGCCAGCAAGACCAATTTCGGGTATGCACGCAGGCGCGCCCAGGGGTTTGATTACAACCGCCTTGCGCTGTTGGTGGCAGTGTTGGAGAAGAGGATGGGGCTGGCGCTTGAGGCGGAGGATATATTTGTTAATGTGGTAGGGGGCATTGAGGTGGATGATCCTGCCGCGGACCTGGCAGTAGCGGCAGCAGTGGCCTCGGCGTTCCAGGAGAAGGCAGTGGCAAGCGATATGATATTATTGGGGGAGGTGGGCTTAGGAGGCGAAATCCGCAGTGTCTCGCAGATTAACCTGCGGATAAACGAGGCAGAGAAGCTTGGTTTTCGCCACTGCATACTCCCCAGGAATAACTACCGTGATATAGGCAGCAGAAAGGGTGTGATGGAATTAACCCCGGCCTCGCGTCTGGCGGAGGCCCTGGAATTCGCCTTAAGGAGGTAACATGGTTCTCATATTATTGCGTTTTCTTTTTCTTATTACCGCTACGGTTATCGGTTATAGCATGTTGGAGTCTTACCCGCAGCTAGGTTTATGGGGGGCATTGGTAGGATTCGTCTGCGGCGTCATCCTTATCCTCCTGGAGCTGGGGGTGCATAAGATTTCGCTGAGAGGGCTCTCCAGCGGCGTATTCGGCCTTATCCTGGGTCTGATTATGTCTAAACTGGTGGCGGACGCCCTGACGCTTTTCTCCATACCCGTGTCCCAAATGAACAATATCAGGACGATCATGACCCTGGTTTTTTGTTACCTGGGTATGGTGATTGCACTGCGCGGCAAGGATGAGTTCAATATCATTATCCCTTACATCAGGCTGCGCCGCCAGGACCAGCTCGCCGAGGTCTCTGTCCTGGATACCAGCGTTATTATTGACGGCAGGATACTTGATATCTGCAAAACCAAATTCCTGGAAGGCAAGATTGTCATACCCCGTTTCGTCTTAAAGGAATTGCAGCAGATCGCCGATTCCACCGACCCTATCAAGAGGCAGCGCGGCAGAAGGGGTCTGGAGATCCTGCATACCCTGCAGTCCCAACCCGGTATTGACATCGCCCTTAATGAAGAGGAATTCGCCGATACCCCGGAGGTTGACGCTAAGCTCGTGAAGCTCGCGAAGCTCCTGGAATCCAAGGTTCTCACCGTGGATTTTAACCTTAACCGCGTGGCGACCTTGCAGGGGGTGAAGGTCTTAAACATCAACGAACTGGCCAATGCCTTAAAGCCCGTGGTTTTCCCGGGAGAGGTGCTGGAGGTTAAGCTTATCAAGGAAGGCAAGGAGCATAACCAGGCAGTGGGTTATCTTGAGGACGGGACCATGATTGTGGTAGAGGAGGCGCGGCGCTTTATAAACCATGAGGTCAAGGCAGTGGTGACTTCCGTCCTGCAGACTCCGGCAGGCAGGATGATCTTTACAAAATTGGCAAGGTAATATTATGCGTGTCTCAGCCATTGTTCTTGCAGCGGGAAGGGGCTCGAGATTAAAATCAGGGCTATCCAAACCCCTGGTAAGAATCAAGGATAAACCGATAATTATCTACTCGCTTGAAAAATTAAACAGCCATCCTGAGATAGCCGAAATAATTGTTGTTGCCAACAGAAATAACCGTAAGGCAATAACTGCTTTAATAAAAGAATACCGTCTTGCCAAGGTCAGGATAGTGACGCTGGGAGGGGTAAGGAGGCAGGATTCCGTATCCTGCGGCTTAAGGCATTTGGGCAAAAACACGGGTTTGGTTCTTATCCATGATGCTGCGCGTCCTTTTATCGAGAAACGCCTTATCAGCAGCCTTATCAGGGAAGCCGCAAAGTGCGGGGCCAGCGTTTTAGGGATCCCCGTGAAGTCCACTCTGAAGAAAACCTCGGGGAGGAGCCGCTTAGTAGAAAGGACTGTTTCCCGTAAGGGCCTCTGGGAGATCCAGACGCCTCAGGTTTTCCGAAGAGCCCTGTTTTTAGAATCTTTCAGCACCTTCGGCAGAGGGGATGAGGTAACTGATGACGCGATGCTGGTAGAGAAGCTCGGCGCAGAGGTCAAGATAGTGGATGGGTCTTCCCGCAATATCAAGATTACCTCTCCGGAGGATATCCGGGTTGCCGCTGCCATTGCAGGGGGTTAATTTAGGGATATGGATTACCGCATCGGCTTAGGTTATGATATGCACCGTTTAGGCCGCGGGCGCAAACTGTTTTTGGGGGGGCTTGAAATACCTTTTAAGAAGGGGCTTATCGGGCACTCTGATGCCGATGCCCTGCTGCATGCTGTATCTGATGCGTTGCTTGGCGCCGCAGGGGAAGCGGATATCGGCGAGTTATTCCCGGATACCGATCCACGCTATAGCGGCATCTCCAGCGTTACGCTTCTTAAAGAGGTGTGCGTTTTGGTGAAGGCCAAGGGGTTTGCGGTTAACAATGTCGACGCGGTAGTGCTTGCCGAGGAGCCGAAGCTCGCTCCGTTTAAGAAGCAGATACGCCAGTCCCTGGCTAAGATATTGGATATATGCGAGGAGTGCGTTAACATTAAATCAAAGACCAATGAGAAGACAGGCGACATCGGTAAAGGGAGAGCGATTGCCGCCTACGCTGTCGCAATGCTGTCAAAGGGGGAATAGATGGTGCGGTTATTGCTGGGAATAATTTTGCTAATCTTAGCGTTTCTGGCGCTGAAGTTGATTTTTGTGCTTTTGTTTTTCCGCCACGAGGTAGAGTCGGTGCGCAGAAAGGACCCGGCAAGCAAGGGACCTTTCGAGATAGTCTTTCTTTATCACGGCCTGGCAGCAATCATCGATTACCGCATCGCGCATTTTTTCTATAACGCACGCCTTTATTTCCTCGCCCGCCTCATCAGTCAGGTCTCGCGCTGGACGACGGGTATCGAGATACACCCTGGAGCCAAAATCGGCAACGGGGTTTTTATCGACCACGGCATGGGCGTTGTGGTAGGAGAGACCGCCGTCATCGGCAATAACGTGCTCTTGTATCAGGGGGTAACCCTTGGCGGCACCGGCATAGAGAAAGGGAAACGCCACCCGAGCATTGGGGACAACGTAGTTATCGGAGCCGGGGCCAAGGTCCTGGGGAATATTACCATCGGAGAGAATTCATACATCGGTGCCAATGCCGTGGTAGTCAAGGACGTCCCTCCGAATTCCACCGTGGTGGGCGTGCCGGGCAGGATTACCAAGCAGGACGGCAAGAAGATAGACACGAGCCTCGACCACAGCCACGTGCTGGACCCGATTATGGAAACCATCGATGAATTGGAAAAGAGAATTAAGCAGCTGGAGCAGAAATAGCTTTTAATGTCCATCCACATATATAATTCCCTTACGCGCAAAAAAGAAGAATTCATTCCGCTCGTCCCTCAACAGGCCAATGTCTATACCTGCGGGGTCACGGTCTATGACGACAGCCACATCGGCCATGCCCGCAGCCTTTATGTCTTTGACCTCATGCGGCGTTATTTGAAATACCGCGGAT
>JBAZKK010000008.1:0-37180 GCA_041650795.1 Candidatus Omnitrophota bacterium
TGCCAAGAAAGCAGGGATGTTCTGCATTGCCATAACCACGGGGCTGCCGAGAGAATACCTGCGCCAGGCGGATATAACCGTTGAGAGGCTTGATGATATCATCGGTCTGATTGAGAAAACCTGCAGGAGGTAGGTACACTTTCCCGATTGGCTCGGAAAGTGTTTCTGCTTTGGGATGGAAAGTGTTTCTGAGGGGTGCTGAGGGGGGAGGATGAAGGATTTAGAGGGGGCGGCATTTTATATTTCCAAAAGCATAGGAAAGGCTATCGGCGATTACGATATGCTTTCCGACGGTGATAAGGTTGCGGTGGCGGTATCCGGCGGGAAGGACAGCCTGGCGCTTTTGGATATCCTGCGAAGGCGTCAGAGCTTCGTGCCGATTAAATACGACCTCCTGGCAGTGCACGTGGATCTAGGCTATCCCCGTTCCTCCGCCGGCCGGATGGAGAGGTATTTTAAGAAGCTCAAAGTAAGATACCACATTGAGAAATGCGATGCCTTAAAAGGCATTAAAAGAAAAGAAATCAATTGCTTCTGGTGCTCCTGGAACCGCAGGAAGACGCTTTTTGAGGTGGCTGACCGCCTTGGCTACCGCAAGGTCGCTTTGGGCCACCATAAGGATGATATCGTCGAAACAATCCTCTTAAACCTTTTTTTCCACGGAGAGATCTCGGCGATGTCCCCCAAGCAGGAATTATTCAAAGGCAGGATTGTGCTTATCCGGCCCCTGGCCTACGCGGAAGAAACCCTCATCCGGCGTTTCGTAAGAGAGCAGCGTTTCCCAGAGATAGACTGTTCCTGCCCCAATTCCGATACCTCGCGCCGCCGAACGGTCGCCAGGCTGATAAGCCAGGTCAAGAGGATCTGCCCTGAGGTCAAAACCAATATCTTCAGGAGCATAAGGCGCATCAAAGAGGAGTATCTGCTTTAAAAAATCAGGGCTAGTGGTATACTAATAGATACCGCAGAGCCGCGCCATTTAACAAAAAGGGAAAGATATGATTTGGGTAATCACGCTCTTATTTTTATTTCTGGCTGCCGTAGTCGTCAGCGTAGTATTCAGGATATCTTCGGAGGTGAGCCGGCGGCTGGCCGAGATGAATAGATCTATCCAGGAGGCCAATAATGTCATTGCCCAGAACCTGGGGCATACCAGCGGCATCTTTGGCAGCATCCAGGAGCGCCTGGGCGGGCTGCAGAAGACCAACGAGCAGGTTTACGAGGTAGCCAGGAATATATCCAGCCTTCAGGAGCTCCTGCGCGCTCCAAAATTCCGAGGCGAGCTCGGGGAGACCTTTCTGGAGAACCTTTTGAGCCAGGTTCTTCCCCGCGACTATTACCAGATGCAGTACCGTTTCCGTTCGTCGGATGCGGTGGACGCGGTAATCCGCTTGGGCGGCCGGCTGGTTCCCGTTGACGCAAAGTTCAGCCTTGAGAATTTTCAGAGGATGCTTGAGAGCCCGGAGGCCAAAGAAAAGGAATCCTATCGCAGGAAATTCATCCAGGATGTCAAATCCCGCATCGAGGAGATATCATCCAAGTATATCCTTCCCGAAGAGGATACCTATGATTTCGCGCTGATGTATATCCCGGCGGAAAACGTCTATTACGAGACTATCGTAAGGGAAGACCTCTTGGGATATTGCCTGAATAAGAAAGTCATCCCGGTTTCCCCGCACACCTTTTACGCCTACCTGCAGGTAATCTGTCTGGGCCTGAAAGGTCTTAAGATTGAAGAGAACGCCAAGAATATACTTAAAGGGTTAAGCGCCTTCGGCAGCGACATCGCAAGATTCAGGGATGATTTTGATACCCTCGGGGGGCATCTTGCCAATGCCGGCCACAAGTATGAAGACTCGCGTTTAAAATTGGAACGCTTATCGGAGCGCCTTGATAATATACAGAAGAGCGATAATCCTGGAAAATAAACCTCACCCCAAGACCTATTATGCCGCGAGCGTTCTTTAGCCAACCTGGAGTGATTTGGGATTTTAGCAGGAAGCCGCTCAATATGTCGCTTTGCCACGGGGATACCGCAGAGGCATTAGATAACCGCCGCCGTTTCCTCGACGGAATAGGTATTGATTACCGCCGCTTGGTATGTTGCCAGCAGGTTCACGCGGATAATATCAACTATATCAAAGAGGAATACTGCGGCAGGGGCGCTTTGTCGCGCGAGGATTCTCTCCCGCAGACCGACGGCATGCTTACCGATAAGCCGGATGTCGCGCTTGCGGTATTCACCGCTGACTGCCTCCCCGTGTTTCTTTACGATCCCCGCAGGCCCGCTATCGGATTGGTGCATGCCGGCTGGCGGGGGACGAGGTTAGGCATTGCCTCAAAAGCCGTTTCCATGATGCGCGATAGATTCGACAGCAGGCCTCTGGATTTACGTGCGGGGTTCGGACCGGCGATAAGGAAGTGTTGCTATGAGGTAGGCGGGGAATTCGGCGGATTCTTTGACTGCGGGTTAAGCCCCAGTAATAACCGTTATTACTTGGATTTGATAGGGCTTAACAGGAAGCAATTGCTGGAGGCAGGCCTGCGGCAGGAGAATATCAGCGATTGCGGCATATGTAGCTCCTGTAGCAACAGGGAATTCTTTTCATTCCGCAGGGAAGGCGATTCCTGCGGCAGGATGATATCGGTGGCAATGCTCAAATTGCCCGGCCGTTAGATGCTAAGATACGATTTAGAGTTTGTCCTGGGCGCCCATAATCTAAGCAGCGATATCATCAGGGACGCCATCAATGAATTAGGCGAAGGAGTGGAGATAGTTGAGGTGGCAGCCGAAAAACTCACCAGATACAGCGATTTCCAGGTGCGTATTTCTACGCTTGATCCGACGGTTGTCTTTGATGCCTGTTCGCAGATGGGGCGCATTAAATCCGTTAAGATAGAGGAGAAAAAGATTTAGTTTTATTTGAAGGCAAGGAGGAGGCTATGTCCAGGGTATTGGTATTATACTATTCCCGTACCGGCAACACCAAAAAGATGGCTGCCAGTATCGCCGAGGGCATCAAGAGCGAAAGAGTGGAAGCGGACCTGAAGGATGTCAAAGAGATAGGGGCGCGGGAATTTTTGAAATACGAAGGCATAGTGGCGGGTTCTCCTACATACTACGGCACAATGGCCGCCGAGATAAAGAAGATTTTCGACGATTCCGTGGATTTCCACGGTAGCCTTGACGGCAAGGTGGGCGCGGCATTCTCCTCCAGCGCCAACGTAGCGGGAGGAAACGAAACCACCGTCCTCGACATACTTAACGCCATGCTCATCCACGGGATGGTAATCCAGGGGGACCCCAAGGGCGACCATTACGGCCCGGTGGCAATAGGCGCACCTGATAACCGCAGCATCGCCGAGTGCATGCGTTTGGGCGTGCGGGTAGCCAAGCTCGTCAAGAAACTTTTTAATTAGAGCCTATGTTTATCATAGTCCTTATTACCGCTGCCAACAAGAAGGAAGCTTCCAGGATTGCCGCAAAGCTCCTTAAGGAGAAGCTTGTAGCCTGTGTTAACGTCGTTGGTAAAATAAGCTCGTTCTTTTGGTGGCAGGGCAAGATAGATAATGCCGGCGAATATCTCCTTCTCGTAAAGAGCAAGAAAGGAAAATTCGCAAGCATCGTAAAACTGGTTAAATCATTGCATAGTTACGAGACCCCGGAGATTATCGCAGTTCCGGTAATCGCCGGAGAGAAAAAATACCTGGGTTGGATAGATGAATCTCTCGGGTAGCCCCGTCGATTTTATCCTGGCTTTCCTGGGGGGCGTGGCAGTAAGCCTCAGCCCCTGCATCTACCCTTTGATACCGGTAAGCATCGGCGCTATCGGAGCGCAGCCAGGGGAATCAAGGTTAAAGGCCTTTAGCTTGAGCCTTGTCTATACCAGCGGCATTGCCTTGGTATATTCTTGCCTGGGATTGATTGCGGTTTTAACAGGCAGGGTATTCGGCGAGATAAGTTCCAATCCCTTTACTTATATTATAGCTGGATTAATAATTATTTTTTTCGGCATCTCGATGTTTGAAATCATAAGAATCCCTTCCTCTAGGGTTTTCAGGCTGCCGCATTCTGATAAGAAGGGATATCTGGGGATTTTTCTACTGGGTTTAAGCTCGGGCTTGGTGGTCGGCCCCTGCGTCACGCCGGTATTGGGCTCAATATTGGTTTATCTGGCGGCCAGCAAAAACATTTTATACGCAGCAGCGTTATTGATGAGTTTTGCCTACGGCATGGGCCTGATCCTGGTCCTGGCAGGCACATTCAGCGGCCTGCTGGCTGCCCTGCCCAAATCAGGCGCCTGGCTGGTCTATGTCAAAAAGGCAAGCGCGCTGATCCTGGTCCTGGCAGGGTCTTATTTTTTATTTATCGGAATACGGGCGTTTATTTGATGAAACGAATTACGTTGATTCTAATCGCGGCAATGGCCGTTTTGATGCCTCTGTCGCAGATATCGTTTGCCGAAGCCCCGCAGCAGGCCCCGGGTTTTAGCCTGGCGGATATTAATAATAACGTTTTTGAACTTTCCAGTTACATAGGCAAACAGGGGGTGCTGCTTTTTTTCTGGACCAGCTGGTGTCCTTTCTGCAGGCAGCAGCTTAAAGTAATAAACGATAAATACCCCGGTTTCTCCCAGGGCGGCCCGGCAGTGCTGGGGATAAATGCCGGAGAGCCTGCCGAGAAGGTAGGGCGATTCCTCAAGAGATATCCGTTGAAATACCCCGTACTCATCGACGAATCACTGAAGGTTGCCATGGAGTACCATGTTGTCGGAGTGCCGACATACGTATTAATTGATAAAAAGGGGGATATTATCTACCTGGATAATTATTTTCCTCCCGAAGAGATGCTCAAAGAGATAACCAAGTAGCTCCGATGCCCGACGCACTGCTTTTGGATTTATACGAGCTTACTATGGCCCAGGCTTATTTTTATCATAAGCCCCCTGACGCCATGGCCACCTTCGATCTTTACGTGCGGAAGCTGCCTCCCAGGCGCAATTATTTAATTGCCTGCGGTCTTGCCGATATCCTGGCTTACTTTGGGACCTTGAGGTTCAGCAAGGAAGACCTAAAATATTTGAGAGGCCTTAGGTTATTCTCTTCTGATTTCCTGCGTTACCTGGCGGCTTTTAAATTCAGCGGCGATGTCTGGGCAATGCCGGAGGGGACAGTATTTTTTGCCCATGAGCCGGTAATCCGCGTTACCTCTCCCATAATTGAAGCGCAGATTATTGAGAGTTTTCTTTTGAACACCGTTAACCTTCAAACCATGATCGCCAGCAAGGCCTCGCGGATAATTTCTAGCGCAGCCGGCAGGCCGGTTTTTGACTTTTCACTACGGCGCACCCACGGCTCCGAGGCCGGCATAAAAGTGGCGCGTTCTTCTTATATAGCGGGATTCTCCGGCACTGCCACGGTAGAGGCGGGTAAGCTTTACGGCATACCGGTTGTGGGGACGATGGCGCATTCATTTGTGTTGTCTTTTAAAAGAGAGATTGACAGCTTCCTTGCCTATAGCCGCGTATTCCCCGATAAGAGCACGCTTTTGGTTGATACCTACGACGTTAAGAAGGGGATTGATAATGCTGTTATCGCGGGATTGTATCTTAAGGGAAAGGGATATTCCCTGCGCGGTATCCGCCTGGACAGCGGGGATATTGTTTACTGGTCAAGGAAGGCGCGCCGGATGCTTGATGCCCGCGGCTTCAGGAAGGTAGGCATTGTTGCCAGCGGCAACCTTGATGAGTTCAAAATCAAGAAATTGCTTCAGAAAGGGGCCCTGGTTGAGAGTTTCGGAGTAGGCACTAATATGGGCACCAGCATCGATGCGCCATGCCTGGATGTAATATATAAATTAAGCGAGATAAGCGATGAGGCGGGGAGGTTCCTTCCGAAGATGAAGCTTAGCCGCGGAAAGGCTACCTATCCAGGCAGGAAGCAGGTTTTCCGCATCCGCGATAAAGCCGCAGGATACGCCAAAGACATCCTCGCTTTGGAAAGCGAAGATATCAAGGGCGAGCCGCTCTTAAGGAAAGTAGTAGCAGGAGGACGGGTGGTTTATCGCCAGGAACCATTGGAGAGGATAAGGAAACGGGCAGCCGCGCAACTTTCATGTTTTCCCTCGAGCCTTAAGGCAATAGACCGTAAATACCGTTATCCCCTGATAATCAGCGACGGCCTTAGAAATATAATGCGTTTGCTGGCAAGGCAATTAGCCGGGAGACAGTAAGATGGAGGAGAGGGTTAAGAAACTCTTAGAGTCATGGCAGAAGAGGAATATTCAGGGGTTTTACTGCGGGGGTAAGGATGAGGCCACAGAAGAGGTTTTAAGGATTATACCTGTTTCTGCCAGCGTCGGAATCTCGGGTTCAGTTACCCTGGACAGCCTGGGGATAGCAAAGAAGCTGCAGGCGCGCGGCACGAAGGTATTCAACCAGTATAAGCCCGGTATCAGCCGCCAGGAGAACCTGGAACTGAGAAGGCAGGGCGCAACCGCGGATTATTATCTGGCAAGCGCCAATGCCGTCTCCTGCCGCGGGGAACTGGTATTTTTTAGCGGTTACGGCAACCGCACCGCAGGGATTTCTTACGCCGCCAACGCAATCGTAGTCTGCGGCATTAATAAACTTACCTCCGATTTGGCCGAGGCGTTAAAACGAGCACGGGAATATGCTACCCCTTTGAATTGCAAGCGGCTGGGTTGGCAAGCCCCGTGTTTTAAAGACGGTATCTGCCGCCAGGAGATATGCTTTGCGCCGGATTATAAAAGAATGTGTTCTCAGGTGCTGATTGTTGAAAACGAAGTAACACCCGGCAGGCTTAAGGTTATCCTGGTGGGCGAAAATCTCGGTTTCTAAAGGATAGGGAGAGATGAAGACACAGATAAGAGGCTTGGCTACCGGCATAGGAAGCCTTCCTTATCAGGAGGCGGATAAGGCGCTGGACATTATTTTTAGGTACCTGCCGGAGATCCCTTTCTGGCCGCAGCTGCCGCGGCGCGACATCCGCGAAGGCATGACCATGCAGTTCAGCGAAGGCATGCCGTGTCTGAAGGCCACCCGCCAGGGTCTGATATATGACCCGGCTGACCGCGAGAAGGAATTGGAGGATTTTTACGGCCGAATCATCTCGGGCGACCTGGATTATTTCGGTATCAGCCCGGATTTCTCGTCGGGTTTTGCGCGCTTTATTTCCCGGCTCCGGGGGTCCGATTTAAAAGGCGTTGAGTTGCTGAAATGCCATATCAGCGGTCCTTTTACCTTTGCCGCAGGCATCAAGGATGAAAAAGGGATAGCGCTTCTGTATGACGAAATCATGATGCAGGCTATCCTGAAGGGCTTGAGCTTCAAAGCCCTTTGGCAATTAAGAGCGCTGGAGGTATTCGGCAAGAAGATGATTCTTTTCATAGATGAGCCGTATCTGGGATGTTTTGGCTCCGCTTATACCCCCATAAACCGCGACACGGTAATAAACGGCTTAAAGGAATTGACGGAGGCGGTTAAGTCGGATAAGGTCCTGGTGGGGGCGCATTGCTGCGGTAATACCGACTGGTCTATATTTACCGAGATCCCCGGGCTGGATATTATCAGCTTTGATGCCTTTAATTTCCTGGAGCGGTTTATTCTTTACGCAGGAGATATCGAGTCTTTCCTGGAGAGGGACGGGATTCTCTGCTGGGGGATTGTCCCGACAGGGGATGCCCCCCTGAAGGAAAATGCCAGGGCCTTGGCTGAGAGGCTCAAGCGCGGCATTGAAGCTATGACTGCCAAGGGGGTCAAGAAAGACCTCTTACTGGAGAATCTGCTTTTAAGCCCCAGTTGCGGCTTGGGTACGCTGGCGGGATCCAGGGTTGAGCCGATTTTTGAGCTTCTTGGCGGCATATCCGGCATCCTGCGTAAATGCCTTAATTTTTTTATTTGACAAAGACAGGCAAAGATACTATTATAATAAAGTTGCTTTTGCCTTTTTTATCCCCTAAGGAGCAAAATAATGAAAGAGATACGTATTCACGCGCGTGCCGGACAGGGCGCCATTACCACCGCAGCCTTATTAGGCCAGGTGTATTTTTTAAAGGGGATGTATCCTTACGCCTTTCCGCATTTCGGTGCAGCCCGCATGGGCGCGCCGATGAACGCCTTTGTGCGCGTGGATTCCAAGCCGGTGAGGCTGCGCAGCCAGATATACGAACCGGATTACGTTATTATAGTGGATGCCACGCTGATGCGCGGATATAACTGTTTTTCGGGGCTCAGGGATAAGGGCGTTGCCATTGTCAACGAAAGAGAAGGGATGGAGCTTCCTAAGGTTAAGGCGAGCCAGAAGGTGTTTGTCGTTCCGGCCAATGAGATTGCCATGAAGAATATCGGCCGCCCTTTAGGCAACACCGCTCTTCTGGGGGCTTATGCTGCAGCAACCGGAGAAATCGGGATGGCTGAATTGCTCGAGGCGATAAAAAAGAGGTTTGCCGGCAAATCCCTTGAGGGGAACCTCCAGGCCGCTAAAGAAGGCTTTGATTTCATAAAAAATAAAGGTTAGAACCATGTTCGGTCCCTTAATATCAAAGGCAGGCACAAGCAGGAATAATAAAACCGGTTCCTGGCGCACCGAGTCCAGGCCGAAGTTCCTGCAGAAGAACTGCATCGGCTGCAGGCTCTGCGCGGTAATCTGCCCTGAAGGGTGCATTGAAGGCGCCGAGAAGAATGCCTATCACTGTGATTACGCTTACTGTAAGGGGTGCGGCAATTGCGCGCTGATTTGCCCCAAACAGGATATTGTTATGACCAAGGAAGAGGCCGGGGATTAGGATGAAGGATTTTTTGGAAGGGTCCAGGGCAGTAGCGGAGATAGTCAGGCTTTGTAAGCCCGGCCTCATCTCGGCTTATCCCATTACTCCCCAGACGCATATCGTGGAAGAGCTCGCCCAGTTTGTGGCTGACGGCAAACTGGATTCCCAGTTTGTAAACGTGGAATCAGAGCATTCCGCGGCATCCGTAGTCTTAGGAGGCGTAGCCGCAGGGGTGAGGTCTTATACTGCTACCAGCTCCCAGGGGCTCCTTTATATGGGAGAGGTTATCTTTAATATCGCCGGGATGCGCCTTCCTTTGGTTTTGACCTGTGCTAACCGGGCGGTTTCAGCCCCCATAAACATCTGGAATGACCAGCAGGATTCTATCGCGTTGCGCGATTCAGGGTGGCTGCAGCTTTACGCCGAAGACATCCAGGAGGCAGCAGACCTGCATCTAATCGGATACAGGATAAGCGAGGATAAGTCTATGATGCTTCCGGTGATGGTCTGCATGGACGGTTTTATCCTTACCCACGGCATAGAGGTTGTGGATATCCCTGCCCAGGAAGAGGTGGATAGATTCCTGCCGGGTTATCAACCTTTATATAAGCTTGACGTAGATAATCCCGTCAGTATGGGGCTTTTGGCTGACCCGGATTATTACCTTGAGACCCGCTATGCTATTGAGGAAACAATGAAGTCTAGCTTGGACCTTATCCCTAAGGTTACCGCAGAGTTCTCAAAAGTATTCGGCCGCAATTATAATGGCTTGATAGAAGAATACCGCACCAAGGATGCCGAGCGCGTGATTGTAGCGATGGGCTCTGTCTGCGGCACAGTAAAGGACGTGGTGGATGAGCTGCGCGCCAAAGGGAGAAAGGTAGGGTCGCTCAAGGTTACTTCTTACCGGCCGTTTCCCGCGGCAAAAATATACGAGGCGCTCAAAGACATACCGAGGGTCGCCGTGCTCGATAAATCAGTTTCGCTTGGTTCTTATGCTCCCCTGGCGGTAGAGATAAAGGCGTCTTTCTTCGGAAAGAAGAGATCCCCTCAGCTGATAAGCAGTTTTGTGGCAGGCCTGGGTGGGCGCGATATTACCAGGGATTCCATAAAAGAAATATTCAGGCTTCTTTCTACCAAAGAGAGGGCCGGTGAATTTATTGATTTAAAACCGGAGTTATTGAAGGAAAACTATGAATAACGGCAGTTTATTTGCTTCTGGGCATACCGCCTGCGCAGGCTGCGGCCAGTCACTGGCTGCGCGCCTGGTAATCGAAACGGCAGGCCCCAGCACGATAGTAGTGAATAATACAGGGTGCCTGGAGGTTTTTTCCACCAAATACCCTGAAACTGCCTGGGGCGTTCCCTGGATACATTCCTTGTTTGAGAACGCGGCTGCGGTGGCCTCCGGCGTCGAAAGCGCCCTTAAGTACCTTGGCAAGAAAGACAGCATTAACGTAATTGCCCAGGGGGGGGACGGTGGGACCGCGGATATAGGACTGCAGGCATTGTCCGGGATGCTTGAGCGCGGCCACGATATTCTTTACGTATGTTATGATAATGAGGCCTATATGAATACTGGCATCCAACGCAGCGGCCTCACCCCTTTTGATTCCAATACCACTACTAGCCCCTTAGGCAGCAGGTCGACGGGCAACATCCGCCCTAAAAAGCCGATGCCAGAGATCGCCATGGCGCACGGCATCCCTTATGTAGCTACGGCATCGGCAGGTATCCCCCAGGACCTGCAGCGCAAGGTAAAGAAGGCCCTGGCAATCAAGGGCGCGAAATACCTGCAGGTGCACGTGCCTTGTCCTTTGGGTTGGCGTCATGACCCCAGCCTTACAATCCAAGTAGGTAAACTGGCGGTAGAGACGGGCCTCTACCCTCTTATCGAATATGAAAACGGCCAACTCGCCGCAGTGCGTAAGATTCAGCCTAGACCGGTAGAGGAATACCTTAAGGTGCAAGGCAGGTTCAAGCATCTGTTGAATAACCCCGAAGAGATAAAAAAGATCCAGGTTATTGCCGATTCCAACATACAAAAATACGGCCTGCGGGTTTAATTTATATATAGATGGAGTTCGCCTCGGCCAGGAGGCGCGGGGCTAGGGCGGGCACTCAAGCGGCCACAGCCATCATCCCCACCGCAAACATCTGAGTTTTTGGCCGTGGATGATAAAAAGAGGTTGGAATCGAGAAAGGATAAAGGGGGTGTATTAGTATGGGTAAACAGGCAAGGGCAATCGTGGAATTGAGTTTGAAGGACTTGGTCAAGGATTTAAATAAGGCGTATGCCGACGAGTGGCTGGCGTTTTATCTCTACTGGTATATGGCGCAGACGGTATCGGGCAGGGCCTACGGAGATATGCGAGAGATGCTTGAGAAGATCGCCAAGGACGAAATGGAACATGCCGGAGAACTGGCTGATTTGATAATCAAGCTTGGGGGGGTACCGATCGCCAACCCCATGGACCTTGAAAAGAATGCCAATTTTCCCTATGCTATGCCGCCTAAGAACGCCGCGGACATCAACCGCATTATCCGCATCGTTACCGAGGCAGAGGCAGGGGCGATTGAGATTTATAACAAACTCGCCAGAAAGACCCTGGGTAAAGATAACGTAACCTACCAGTTGATGACCCATATCCTTTCCGAAGAGGTTGAGCACGAAGAGATGTTTGAGAGCCTGACGGAAAGGTAATTTAGGATCCAGGTTTAAATTTTTTAGGAGGGCGTTATGTCAAAGGTAACGGTGGATGTTGCTACGTGCGTAGGGTGCGGTTTATGCGAACAGGCCTGCCCGGAGGTTTTTCAGGTGCAGGGAGACGGTGTGGCTCACGTG
Organism: Candidatus Omnitrophota bacterium; assembly: GCA_041650795.1. Classification (GTDB taxonomy): domain Bacteria; phylum Omnitrophota; class Gorgyraeia; order Gygaellales; family Profunditerraquicolaceae; genus JBAZKK01. Next base: position 11,634 of record JBAZKK010000008.1, read on the forward strand.
AAGGCTTCCGCCTGCGAACAGCATAATATTTCGGATGTTGCGGAGCAATGCCCTGTAAACGCGATTAAGGTCGCTTAAGTTTTTCTTACTCTAGCTGGTGGATCTTCTTTAATTCCTTGACAAAGGCCGCAAACCTTTCCTGTTTTTTCTGCACCAGTAGTTTCTGGGAAAAGTCCTTTTTTTCTGCTTCGAACTTGCTTTCGTCAATAGGGGTTTTGGATTTTAGCCTGATGATATAAAACCCCGCCGGGTTTTCAATTATTCCGCTAGACCCCCCCTCTTTTAAGTCCTGGGCGCGGCTCCAGAAGATGTCCGAACTGCCGACGCCCTGGATATAACTGCCATAAGTGAAAGGTTCGGTAGCCGAGACCTTGAGTCCCGATGCTTTGGCTGCTTTTTCAAACTCCGCTAATCCTATTTTTTCTTTGGCGGATTCCTTTAGTTTATCAAGACACTCTTCGATTCCGGCCCGGGCTGATTTATAAGCCATATCCTTTATGTAAGCGAGCCTGACGCGCTCCTTTATTTCTTCAAATTCAGGGATGTACGTTTCTTTCCTTTCTTTTACCCTCATCAGGTAATAGCTTTTATCTATCTCTGCCGGCGGTAGGTATTGCCCGGCCTTGGCCTTGGATATTAAGGCTGTCAGCCGCTGGGACCAGCCTAGGCCGGGTATCGGACCTGGGATAACGAATAATCCGGTTTCCTTGACCTCACCGTTGAATCCCCTGGCGATTTTATTGATATCTTTACCGCTTTTTAACTGAGGCAGTATTTTTCTGATTTTTTCCTGGATATTGCTGCTGCCTTCGTCATCCTTGCCTAAAACGAAATATTCCAGGTTAAAGGAGAGGGGGCGCTTGAAGCTAAGATGGTTTTCCCGGAAGTAGGTTTTTAAACCTTTTTCATCGGGATTAACCTCCCTGGTGAAGTCCGTTACCCTGGAGGCGATGTAATAAAGGCTTAATTTTTCGTTCGCCTTGCGGTATTCCTTCAGGATCTCCCCGTCGTTTAATTCTGTATTATCCGTAATCCCGCGGTAGAGCTTGGCGAGCATGAGGTTTTGGCGGATGTATTCCTCGAATACCCGCGGTTGGGTATGGAATACATACTGCAGGGTTTCCTGGTAATATTTGTCGTTGAACCGGCCGTTGATTTGAAATACCGGATAATCCCGAATAGCCTCAACTACCTCTTTGTCATTGACGCGGATGCGCCGTTTTTTGGCCTCGGACAAAAGAAGTATCCTTTCGGCAGCCATGGAGCGCAGGTCCAGGTATCTTCCGACCTCGGCAATCCTGTCGCCGAACTGCAGGATTGCCTGGATGCGCACTGCCTCCAGGGCCTCCTGGAACTCCTGCTCCGATATGTTCCTTCCGTGTATCTTTCCCCGGAATTTTACCTCTTGCTTATTGCGGACATAGCTGCCGAATCCCCAGAAGACAAAGGCAGGCAGTATCAGGATTAAAAGAACGAAGAATACCGACTTGGCGATTTTTTTATTGCGGAGTTTTTTCAGCATTTTTGCTCCTTAATTTTTTAGATTAGACTATTATAGTGAGCGCCTTATCTTAAGTCAACCTATTTAGAGGCGTTTCCTTGCCGGTGCGGACAGTATGGCGGCGAGCAGCTTTTTAGATATAGTTTTAAGGATAGAGAAAATAGGGGGGGGCGACAGCAGTTATTTGAGGAAAAAGGCGATTTCCTTCTTGTAAATAGCGGCGAATTCCTTTAATTGGACAGTATCAATACGGCATTGGCCTGATTCCATTTTTGAGATATAAGACTGGCTGCGTCCGAGCTTTTCGGCAACGTCAACCTGGTTTAGCCCCGTCTTTTTACGTGCCTCTTTGAGCCTTTGGACCAGTTTGCGGTGGCTCTCCGTAAAGATAGTTTTATCCATATTTAACTTGACTTCCCAGTGTCATATGATATATTTATTTATCATATATTCCAAAATGGAATATAAGCTCTTAAGGAGAAACGATAAGCAAGCGGAGATGTTACGGCCTAAGCTTCTTATAACCCTCGCCATGCTATGTCTCTTGGGGTGCCCCTTGAATCCCGGCGCCGCCGAAGAGACCCTCACCATCACTACCTACTACCCTTCGCCTTATGGGAGCTACCGGGAGTTGCGTGCTCAACGCCTGGCAATAGGGGAGAATTACGTTAAAAGCGGCACCTATGACTGGGAAGAAACAGATGCAGACGGGGGAGAGATTGATTACCGGGCAGACCTGGTGGTGGAGGGGAATGTAGGGATTGGTACGACTGTACCTGGTGAGAAATTACACGTTGATGGTTTAATAAAAATAGGAAGGGCAACAGCTACCGATAATGATTCTCCAGGAATTACTGCTGTATCTAATGATGACTTTTTATACAATGGTGTCTATCTGAATCATTATGGTCTTGGCTTTCACACTCCTATTAACCAGACTAATGGCGGAGTTTATGCATCAGGTTATTTCGGTATCGATTTATTCACTGCAGGGACAAACAGGTTATCAATTTTACAGAACGGCAACGTCGGCATCGGGACGACGAGCCCGGGCGGTAAATTAGACGTTAACGGCACAATCTACCAGCGCGGCGCAGTCCTCCATGCTGATTATGTGTTTAAGCCAAGTTATAAACTGGAGAGCATAGAAGAGCATGCAGCATATATGTGGCAGAATAAGCACCTCAAGGCTGTGCCTAAGGCAAAGCGTGATGATAAGGGGCAAGAAATAGTTGAAATAGGAGCCAATAATAGGGGCTTATTGGAAGAACTGGAGAAGGCTCACGTCTATATCCAGCAGTTGAATGAGAAGATAAAACAGCTTGAGGCAAGGATATCGCAGCCCTCTGCCACTGCTTCACCCCTTGCCTCTGACGCCCGCCTTAAAAAGGACATCCGGCCCTATACCAACGGCCTGAAGGTAATAAGGCAGATTAACCCGGTGTGGTTTAAATACAACGGCAAGGCGGGGTTTCCGGATGATAATCAGGATCATGTGGGTGTCATTGCCCAGGAGGTAATCAAGGCCGCCCCCTACACCATCAATACCTACAAGGCCAGGCTTAACCCGCAGGACAAGAAGGAGACCGAGCTTCTGAACTTTAACCCCCACGCCTTAATCTTTGACCTAATCAACAGCGTAAAGAAGCTGGATAGCAATATTACCGCACTCACCCGGGAAAACCTGCAGCTAAAAAAGGCCAATAAAGAATTAAATCAACGGCTGTTTCATTTCCAAGAGCGCCTCATCCGCTTGGAGGATAAGGTTAACTAACGCGGATCTTTTCATCTCCAATACCCCCCAACTTTTCCTTTACAAATACACCCTCTCTGGTTATAATAAATGACCGTATCGGTTCCTAAACCATATCTATCCGCAAGGAAGCCTTATATGAAAAAGAAGATTTTAAAAATCGGCCTGCCGAAAGGCAGCCTTCAGGAATCCACTTTCAGGATGTTCCGCAAGGCCGGCTTTAACCCGTCCCTGCCTTCGGAACGCTCGTATTTCCCCTCTATAGACGACCCGGAGATCGAAGCGGTCCTTCTGCGCGCGCAAGAGATGTCCAGGTATGTTGCCGACGGCGCACTGGATTGCGGCATCACCGGCAACGACTGGATTTTAGAGAATAAATCCGAGGTAGTCAGGATCACGGATTTAATATATGCCAAGCAGGGCCTTAATAAGGTGAGGTGGGTATTGGCCGTCCCCGAGGCCTCGGGGCTGAAGAGTATCAAAGACTTAAAAGGCAAGCGCGTGGCAACGGAATTAGTCAGCGCAACCAAGGAGTTCTTCCGCAGGAATAAGGTGAGCGTCGAGGTGGAATTCAGCTGGGGGGCTACCGAGGTCAAGGTCAGTTCCGGTTTGGTGGACGCAATAGTCGAGCTTACCGAGACCGGCAGGAGCCTGAAGGCCAATAAGCTTGTTGAGATTGCTACTGTCTGTGAATCAACCACCCAGTTTATTTCCAACAAGGCTTCTTATAAAGACAGCTGGAAGAAGGCGAAGATGGAGGAGGTTGCGGTTTTGCTCAAAGGCGCTATTGCAGCCGAGGAGAAGGTCGGCTTGAAGATGAATGTCAAGAGGTCCAATCTTTCCAAGGTTACCGCGCTTCTGCCTGCATTGAAGAGGCCTACCGTTTCGATGTTATCAGAGGAAGGCTGGGTGGCGGTAGAGACCATAATCGACGAAAAGGCGGTGCGCGCCTTGATACCGCGCCTGAAGAAATGCGGCGCTGAAGGTATTATTGAATATCCGCTTAACAAGGTGATATATTAAAAGGAGGCAGTTATGCCTTGCGGCAGAAAAAGGAAGCTGCGCAAAATAAAGACGCACAAGAGAAAAAAGATGCGCCGTCGTCTTCGTCACCTGAAGAAGAGGGCCTGGGGTTAAATCTTAATTTGAAATCCGCATTATTATGACCTCTGCCGGCAAGCACCGCCTTTGGTGGATAGGGTGTTTTTTGCTCTTTTGGTGTTTTTTCGCAACGCGCGCCCTGGCCTTAGATAAAAAAGCGTCCTTTGCCTTGAGTCATTACATCATGGCGATGATGTATGACAGGATGGGGAAAATCGAGAGCGCCATTAAAGAATACAAAAAGGCGCTGCGTCAGGAACAGGATAACCCATCCCTTCACGTAGGCCTGGCAGCCAGTTACATTAAGAAAAACAATATTCCTGCTGCAGTAAAAGAGCTTAAACTGGCAATAGAGCTTGACCCCGGGGATATAGAATCGCACGCCTTGTTAGCCCTGGTCTATTCCATTCAAGACAAGTTGCAGCTGGCAACCACAGAATACGAGATTGCCTTGGAGAACGCTTCTTTGGCCCAGCCCAGGAACGTAGATATCTACAAGGGGCTAGGCGCAATATACCTCCAGCAGAATAAACTCCAGCAGGCAGAAAGGGTTTACCAGACGGTGCTGGACGTTGCTCCGGCTGACGCCGAGGCCCATTTTTATCTCGGCAGCATCTATGACAACTTAGGGCAGCGCGAGGAGGCAATAGGCGCATTAAAGAAGGCGCTGGAGTTCAGGCCCGATTACGCCGAGGCTATGAATTACCTGGGCTACCTCTATGTTGAGGATAATAGGAATCTGCGCCAGGCCGAGGCCATGATTAAAAAAGCCCTTGAGATTGAACCTGCAAACGGCGCATATCTGGATAGCCTGGGATGGCTTTATTTTAAGCAGGGCAAGCCGCGTCAGGCGATTAAGGAATTGGAGAAGGCGAGCGCGTTAATGAAGGACCCCCTGATATGCGAACATCTCGGGGATGCCTACTTGGGTATCGGAGATGCCCGAAAGGCAAGGTTGAACTGGATGAGGTCTCTGGAGTTGAGCCCTGAGCAGGAAAACGTAAGAAGGAAAATAAAGGAGCTGGACAGATAAATGCAGCATGGCGATAAACAGATAAAGGAGCTGGAGTCCAAGGCAAAAGAGGTGCGGCGCCTGATTATGCAGATGCTCTGCGAAGCCGGCTCCGGACATCCCGGAGGAAGCCTGTCTGCCACAGACCTGATTACCGCGCTTTTCTTCTCGGTATTGCGGCATAAGCCCTCAAATCCGGACTGGCCCGAGCGCGACAGGTTTCACATGTCGAAAGGGCACTGTTGCCCCTTATGGTATGCGGTGCTGGCAGAGAGCGGTTATTTTCCGAAAGAGGAACTGCTTACCTTAAGAAAATTCGGCTCCAGGTTGCAGGGGCATCCTGACAGGCGCGTGCCCGGGGTTGAGGTGGCATCCGGTTCTTTAGGCCAGGGTCTTTCCGTAGCGTTAGGGATGAGCCTGGCCGCAAGGATTGACAAGAAGGATTACCGGGTCTACGTGCTTTTAGGCGACGGAGAGGTCCAGGAAGGCAACATCTGGGAAGCCGCCATGGCAGCCGGTCATTACCGTGCGGGTAACATCTGCGCCATACTTGACCGTAACGGGTTCCAGATAGACGGCAGGACCAAGGACATTATGAGCATTGAGCCGTTGGCGGCAAAGTGGCAGGCTTTTGGCTGGCATACGATTGAGATTAACGGGCATGATATGAAAGAGATATTGAGGGCTTATGCCGAAGCCAACGAGACGAAGGGCAAGCCCAGCATTATCATCGCCCGTACCATTAAAGGCAAGGGCGTCTCTTTTATGGAAAACGTGGTGGATTTCCACGGCCGAGCTCCTACCAAGGAGGAAACCTGTAAGGCTATCAAGGAGCTGGAGTAGCAAGATGGCAGAGATGCTTTATCAGCGCGACGTATACGGCAAGACCCTGGTTGAGCTTGGCAAAGCCAATCATAATATCGTAGTCCTGGATGCCGACCTTTCCAGTTCTACCCGCACTGCGCTCTTTGCCAAGGAGTTCCCGGAGAGGTTCTTTAATTTCGGGGTGGCGGAGCAGAATATGATGGCTGCTTCTGCAGGCCTGGCAAGCTGCGGCAAAACGGTGTTTGTTTCCACTTTTGCGATATTCGCTACCGGCAGGGCATGGGACCAGGTAAGGAATACCGTCAGTTACAACAACTTTAATATCAAGATTGCGGCCACGCACGCCGGAATTACCGTCGGCCCGGACGGCTCAAGCCACCAGGCAATTGAAGATATAACGCTGATGCGCGTGATACCGAATATGAATATCATCGTTCCTTGCGACGGCCCGCAGACCCGCGATGCGGTCATTGCAGCGGCAAATACGCCTGGGCCTTTTTACATACGTCTGGGCAGGCCCAAGGTTCCTACCATTGAAAACAAGGGGGATTTTAAACTCGGCAAGGCCCAGGTGCTTCGTCAGGGAAAGCAGGTAGGTATCGTTGCCTGCGGCATAACGGTCAGCGAGGCGTTAAAAGCTGCCGAAAACCTTTCTAGAAATGGTATTGAGGCTACGGTCGTCAACCTTCATACCTTGCGGCCTTTTGACAAGGATGCTATCCTGGACGTTGCGCGTAACACCCGCGGCATCGTGGTATGCGAAGAGCATACCGTTGTCGGAGGGCTTGCTTCAAGCATCGATGAGGTGGTGGCAGAGAATAAGCCGGTGAAAGTAGTGCGCTTGGGCATCAGGAACAGGTACGGGCAGTCGGGCGAGCCCGCCGAGCTCCTCGAGAAATATAATCTTACCGCTGCGGACATAGAAAAGGCGGCGCTGGAAATCTCCTCTTAAGGCCGTTAAATTAAAAGTGTTTCTTAGATCCTTTGCCAAGCTCAATCTCTACCTCCGCGTCTGCGGCAGAAGGCCGGATAACTACCACGACATCAGGACCGTCTTTGAAAGAATAAGCATTTTTGACACTATCAGCATTAAGGCACGCCGCGACACCCGCATAAATATTGAGTGCAATTCCCCGCTGGTTCCTTCCGGTAAGGATAACCTTGCCTTTCGGGCAGCCAGGATTCTCCAGGATAAATTCAAGGCAAGAACCGGCGCGGATATTAAAATAATCAAACGTATCCCGCCGGGTGCGGGCATGGGCGGAGGATCCAGCAACGCCGCCAGCGTGTTATTGGGTTTGAACAGGCTCTGGAATTTAAAGCTGGGCATCGAATGCCTGCTTAAATGCGCCCGGCTTATCGGCAGCGACGTAGCCTTTTTCATTCACGATTGCAGTTTTGCCGAAGGCAGGGGGCGCGGAGACAATGTCAGGCCGTTACGCGCGCTTGAGGGCCTGCGTTTGTGGCACGTGATAGCAGTGCCGCCTTTAGCGGTCCGAACACCCCTCATTTACCGCAAGATTGATACCCTAAAGCTTGCATTGACAAGGCCTTTTCATGATGTTAAAATATTATCTTTAGCCTTAGAAAAAGGCAACCGTTCTTTAATAAAGCAGTCTTTATACAACAGCCTGGAACCCGTCACTTTCAAGATTTATCCCGATGTCGGGCGCATTAAAGAGGAATTTTTAAAGGCAGGCGCAGAAGGTGTTTTAATGTCGGGAAGCGGCTCAAGCGTTTTTGCCTTGACCTCCGGTTTTAAGGAATCGATTCTTCTGGCGAGGCGCCTTAAAAAAGAGGGAAAGTCCTGGAACGTTTTTATCAGTCATACCAGTTAGCATCTTGCAAGTGAAGGAGGGCTGGGCATGGAGATAACCGAGGTCAAAATATTCTTAAAGGATTCCCCCGATAAGAAACTAAAGGCCTATGCTACCGTGACCTTCGACAACGCCTTTGTAGTCAGGAATATCAAGGTTATCGAAGGGGCCAGCGGTTTATTTATAGCTATGCCTTCCAGGAAGGTAAAGCAGCCATGCCCTAAGTGTAATTTTAAGAATGAGTTACGAAGTAAATACTGTAACCAATGCGGTACGCAGTTACCCGTAATCCCGCGTCCGGTAACGGTCTCCGAGCCCGCAGGCAAGGAGGGCGCGCAGTCAGAGCATAAGGATATTGCCCACCCGATTACGCAGTCCTTTAGGGAATATTTGCAGAAGAGGATCCTGGAGGCTTACGAACAAGAGAGGTTTAAGGGCCCCGATAGTTCCGCCGCTTAACTTAAATGCCTATGCCGGTATTTACAACCGGCAGGTCTTGCGAGATGAGAGACGCAAGGCACGTGTTCTCGTCGGTAGATTGGAGCGGCGACCACCATCTATTGTGATTGAGATTTGGGACGTCGTCCAATGGTAGGACACGAGAATTTGGGTCTCGCTATTGTGGTTCGAGTCCACACGTCCCAGTTTGATAATTGCCGTGTGAATTTCCTACCCGCTGGCAAGCGGGAAATTCAAGGGGTGTGGGGAAGGTGTTCCAGCTTTTTGGTGGGCGCTAGATAATATCAGAGACAAAAACCATTGTAATCTAAACAGTTATAAACAAGACAATGCGCACTAACATGTCGAAGAAGGTTGCAGTTATTGTATTGGCAGCAGGTAAGAGTACCCGCATGAAGTCCGATATCCCGAAGGTGCTGTATCCGATTTGCGGCAGGCCGATGATGGAATATGTCACGGATGCGATAGAGGACATTAAGCCTCAAAAAATAATAGCGGTTTTAGGGTATAAGCACGCAGAGGTCAAAAAACATCTGCCTTCCGGAATAAAGATGGTGTTGCAGCGTAAACTTCTCGGCACCGCGGATGCCGTAAAGACCGGCCTTAGGGCGCTGGGGGATTTTCAGGGCGCGGTGCTTATTCTTTACGGAGATACCCCTTTATTGAAGGCGGCTACCATAAAGGAATTGCTTAAGAGGCACATCCAGAACAATTCCGATGCCACCCTTTTAACAGCGAGGATGGAGTCACCCGGAGGTTACGGCAGGGTATTGCGCGACAGCTACGGAAGCATCTCTGGTATTATAGAAGATAAGGACGCCGACGATTTTCAGAAAGAAATCAAGGAGATTAATACCGGAATCGTATGTTTTGATAAGAAGGCCCTGGCGTTGGCGTTGAAGGGCGTCAGGCCTAACAATAAGAAGAAGGAGTATTATCTTACGGATACCGTGGGCATTATCTATAGAAAAGGCGGCTTAGTCTATAATCTAGCCATCCCCGACGCCCGGGAGGCGATGGGCGTTAATTCGCGCCCGGACCTCGCCCGCGCCAACCGTATGATGCAGTCGCGCCTAAACGAGGAAATCATGCGCTCGGGCGTTACTATCGTTAATCCTGATACCACCGTAGTGGAGTACGGAGTTACTATCGGCCAGGGCACTGTTATTTACCCCTTTACAGTCATAGAAAGAGATGTTAAGATTGGAAAGCACTGTAAGCTCGGGCCGTTCGCACACCTGAGACCGGGTACCCGCTTAGCGGATAGAGTTGCAATAGGGAATTTTGCTGAAGTGTCGCGTTCCGCCATTGCGGGGAATACCCTCATGAAACATTTCGGTTACATTGGCGATAGCCGTCTCGGCCGAGAGGTTAATATCGGCGCAGGCACGGTTACCGCAAATTTTGACGGCAGCAGGAAATACCTTACAGTCATCAAGGATAAGGCCTTTATCGGCTCGGATACGGTTTTAATCGCGCCGCTTAAGGTAGGCAGGGGGGCTAAAACCGGCGCAGGGTCGGTGGTGACGAAGAATACGAGCGTGCGCGATTATGACGTCGTAGCCGGGATACCGGCCAAGGTTATTAAAAAATCAGGAAAGAGGAAATAATATGGACAAGATAGCGATATTCAGCGGCAACGCTCACTTAGGTCTCTCCCAGAATATCTGTAAGTTCTTGAAGGTTAAGTTGGGTGATGCCCTGGTCGGCCGTTTCAGCGAAGGCGAGATCCGCGTCAAGATTAACGAGAACGTGCGCGGAAAAGACGTATTTGTAATCCAGCCTACCTGCCCCCCCTCCAACGATAACCTTATGGAGCTGTTGATTATGATGGATGCCTTGCGCCGGGCTTCAGCCCGCCGCATCACGGCGGTGGTCCCTTATTTTGGTTATGCCCGCCAGGACAGGAAGGACCAGCCCCGCGTCCCTATCACCGCCAAGCTGGTAGCCAATCTTCTGACCGTCTCCGGGGCAAACAGGATCCTGACGATGGACCTGCATGCCGGACAGATCCAGGGGTTTTTTGACGTGCCGGTGGACCATCTTTTTGCAGTGGGGGTCTTTGCGGATTACATCAATAAGCTCAAGCTTGAGGATTTGGTCGTGGTTTCCCCGGATGTCGGAGGCATTAAGATGGCGCGCGCTTACGCCAAAAGGTTTTCCTCCCCCCTGGCTATAATAGATAAAAGGCGCGAGTCCCCCGAGAAGACCGAAGCGATGCATATACTCGGAGAGATTAAGGGTAAAAATGTGGTTATGGTGGATGACCTTATTGCTACGGGCAGCTCTTTGATTGAAGGGGCTGTGGCGCTGAAGAAAGCGGGTGCAGCGAGCATCCGGGCAGCTATCAGCCACGGGGTGTTATCCGGGCCGGCGATGGAGCGCATCGATAAATGCGAGGATTTAAAGGAGTTGGTTATTACCGACAGCATACCTTTAAACGAAAAACACCCGAAGATAATGGTATTATCAATAGCCGAGCTTTTAGGCGAGGCCATCAGAAGGATTCATAATGAGGAGTCCGTAAGTTCGTTATTCGATTAGGAGAGAGGCCGGTTAAAAATGGAAGAGATAGTTTTGGACGCAGAGATTAGAGAAGGGGTAGGCCGCGGTATGGCCGGGGCAGTCAGAAGAAAAGGTTTGGTACCCGGGATAGTTTATGGGGGAGAAGTTAATCCCTTGGCGGTTCAATTTTCGCACCGCGAGTTGGCGCGGCTGGTCCATGAGCACCGCCTGGAAAATTCCGTGATAAAGCTCAAGATAAAAGAAGATAAAAAACAGGTCCGCCCATGCGTGGTCAAAGAGATCCAATACGACCCCGTGCGCGGAGATATCATACACCTGGATTTTAACGAGATATCGCTGACCAAGCTCATCAAGATCAATGTGCCGGTAGTAGCTAAGGGAGAGCCTGTGGGCGTAAAGCAGGAAGGGGGCTCGCTTGAGCATATCATCTGGGAGATCGAGGTAGAGTGTTTGCCTACGGACATACCCAAGGAGATAGAGGTTGACGTAAGCGCGCTTAAAATCGGGGATGCTGTGCATGTAAAGGATATAAAGGTAGCCAGCGGAGTCAAGATTTTGAATGAGCCCGAGGCGATCGTATTATCGGTAGCCGCGCCTATCGCGGAGGAAGCCCCGGCTGCCGAGGAAGAGGGCGAGGAAAAACAGGAGCCCGAGGTAATCAAAGAAAAGAAGGAAGTCCCGGCTGAAGGAAAAGAGGAGCAGGGGCAAGAGAAATAATTTATAGGCCGTTTTTTGTTTCATGAGGCTAATCGCAGGCTTAGGCAATCCCGGCAGGCCGTACGTAGATTCGAGGCACAATATCGGATTTTCCCTGGTTAAATACCTGGCCGGGAGGCATAAGGGTTCTTTTAAAAAAGAAGACAGCATCGCCGCGTTTTCGGCTAAGATTAAGATAGGGAGAGAGACAGTAGTGCTTGCTATGCCGGTTACCTTTATGAATCTATCCGGCACAGCGGTAGGCGCCTTACTTAAGAAATACCGCCTGAATCCGGGTAGACTCCTGGTTGTTTGCGATGACCTGGATCTCGGCTTGGGGAGGATTAAGTTAAGGGGCAGCGGTTCTTCAGGCGGGCACCGTGGCCTGGAGTCCGTAATAGTTAATTTGGCCAGCCGTAACTTTGACCGCTTACGGCTGGGTATAGGAAGACCGCCTCAGGGCATTGAGCCTGCAGAGTATGTCCTGGAGGCATTCACCAGGAAGGAAAAAGAAATAATAGGCGTATTGATAGAGCGCGCGGCAGTATGCTGCGAGTCCTGGGTTAACAACGGGCTAACTGAAACGATGAATATATTCAACAAGAGGAGCGTGTAATGAATAAATACGAAGCAATGTTCATCATAAAGCCGGATTTATCGGAGGACGAGAGAAAGGCCCTCTTTGGCCAGATCGATGACATACTTGCAAAGAATAACGGCAAGGTGACGCAGGCTAATGTCTGGTCTGAAAAGAAGAAGCTGGCATTCCCCATCCGTAAATACCATGAAGGGGTCTATTACCTTATGAATTTTACCATTGCGCCTGATGCAATCACAAAGATAAACTACGCCTTTAAATTAAACGAAGACATCTTAAGGGTTCTTATCATAGGGATGTAAGAGAGGCAGACCTCAAAATAGGAGGGCAGCATGGATGAGGTGCTGATAGCGGAATTGTTGAGGAGGATATCTTTGGTTACTTCGGTAATAGGTATTCTGGTGGGGGTAGATTTGATTTTTGGCGCAAAGGTTTTTACCAAGGTGAAAAAGTTTTTGGATAGAGTATATAATTTTGACAGCGTCATCAGTAAGCCCAGGATTAGGGTGGGGTTAGGGATTTTTATGCTTTTCCTCTGCGCCCTGATGATGCTTTTATTACTGGTAACGAAATAACAAAAGCTAAACCAGCTTGCATTAGAAGGAAGGAGGGAAGGGCTAAATATGGATGAGGTTATTTTTGTCGAAGTATTAAGAATAATATCCATAGTAGCCATAGTAACGGGCGCCTTGGCCGGCCTGGATTTGGTTTCCGGAGCCAGGGGCCTTTCTGCCTTTAACAGGATATCCGCTAAAAGCATTACGTTCGACTCCGCCATCAACAACTCGAAGGCGAGAGTAGGTTTAGGGATTACCTTTCTGGTTGCTTCTTCATTCTCTCTTTTAGCGGTATTGGCTGCCAGATAGGCAATGTTTTTAAGGAGACTCTAATATGGCCAATTTCAATAAGGTTCTATTAATGGGTAATCTTACGAAGGACCCCGAATTGCGTTATACCCCTCAGGGCACGGCAGTGGTGAATCTGAGGGTGGCGGTTAACCGCAGGTTTCGCGACAGGAACCAGGAATTAAAAGAGGAGACCTGTTTTGTCACGGCCGTGGTCTGGGACAAGCAGGCTGAGACCGCCAATCAGTATCTGCATAAAGGCAGCCCTATTTTTATCGAGGGAAGGCTGCAGTCGCGCTCCTGGGAGGATAACTCCGGGCAGAAACGTAATACTATTGAAGTGCGCGCAGAACGAATTCAGTTCCTGGGCACCGCCCCCGCCCATAGAGAAGGGGCGTTGGAGGAGACAGCAGAATCGCCATCTGCTGCCCCATCTACCGAGTCAAACTGGTTGGAAGAAAGCGAGGGAGAAGCTAATGTTAACCAAGGGTAAATTTACCCGCAAGCCAAAGACGGCGAGGAAAAAGTTATTTGCCAGAAAGAAAATCTGCCGCTTTTGCGCCGATAAAAACAGGGTCATCGATTATAAGGATGTAAGAGGTTTGGAGTCTTTTATAAAGGAAAGAGGCAAGATTGTATCCAGCCGTTTTTCGGGCAATTGCCTCAAGCATCAGCGCAGGCTGGCCGAGGCGATACAGAGGGCGCGTTTTTTAGCGCTCCTTTCAAATTAGCATGAACCGGCAGTTGAGGAAGTAACGCCATGGAAATAATCCTTATTAAAGACGTAGAAAAACTCGGGAAGGCAGGAGAGGTAGTTAATGTCAAGGATGGCTTTGGCCGCAACTTCCTTATCCCGCGCGGCCTGGCAGTGCCTTCTAATTCCGCTGCTCTTAAAAGGCTGGAGACAGATAAACAGAAGAGGCTAGAGGATATGGAGAAAGCCAGGTCGGCAGCCGAGGCGATTAGAGAAAAGTTGGAGAATCTCTCTCTCACCATCGCAGTCCTGACGCACGAGGACGAGAAGCTCTACGGCAGCATAACCGCAGTGGATGTGGCAGCCGCCTTAAAAGAGGAAGGCTTCGATATCGATAAGAGTTTTATCGTTATGGATGATGCCATCAAGACCCTGGGCATATTCGAGGTTTTGGTTAATCTGCATCCCGGCCTTTCCGCTAAAATAAAACTTTGGGTCGTCAAGAAATAGTTCACTCTCAAAGCCCCAAACGAAGTCTATGGATGCGCTAAAGGTATCCGATACAATCCTGGAAAAACTCCCGCCCCAGAACCTGGAAGCCGAGATGGCGGTTTTAGGCTCGATGCTGATGGATGAAAACGCCATTGCCGTGGCCATCGAGTCGCTGGAAACGGACTTTTTCTACAAGGATAGCCACCGCAGGATCTTCGGAGCAATCCTGGACCTCTACAACAATAACCGCGCAGTCGACCTCATAACCCTGACCGATGAGCTCAAGAAAAAAGGCATCCTGGAAGAGGTCGGCGGCGCAAGCTTCTTAAGCGGGCTCATCAATACTGTTCCCACCGCCGCCAATATCTCGCACTACGTCAAGATCGTTAAGGGCAAGGCGATACTGCGGGCGCTGATTAATAATGCTACCCGGGTAATCTCTCTTTGTTTTGAAAGCGAGGGTAACATCGATGAGATAGTAGACAGGGCTGAGAACCTTATCTTTGAGGTTCGTGACAGGAAGCCCCAGGGCGCGCATTCATACCTTAAGGATATCATCAAGGATAACATAGAGACCATTGACATCCTCTATCAAAAGAAGAGCCACGTAACCGGCATCGCCACCGGTTTTGTTGATTTTGATATCAAGACCGCGGGGTTGCAGCCTTCGGATTTTATCGTAATCGCAGGTAGGCCTTCAATGGGCAAGAGCGCGCTAGCCATAAACATTGCCGAGTACGCCGGGGTAGTGGATAAAGTGCCCATAGCAATCTTTAGCCTGGAGATGTCAAAGCACCAGTTGGTGCAGCGGATGCTCTGTTCCCATGCCAGGGTTGACGCCCATAAGGTTAGGACGGGGTATCTGGCAACCTCGGACTGGCCTAAGCTTACTGCAGCAGCGGGTAAGCTTTCCGAGGCGCCCATTTTTATCGATGATACGCCGGCGATATCGGTAATGGAATTACGCGCCAAGGCGCGCAGGCTCAAATCACAGCATGACATTAAGCTCATTATCCTGGATTACATGCAGTTGATGCGCGGGATAGGGAATTCTGAAAGCAGGCAGCAGGAGATTTCCGAGATCTCCCGTTCCCTAAAGGCCCTTGCCCGCGAATTAAACGTTCCTCTGATAGCCATCAGTCAGCTTTCGCGCGCAGTGGAGTCGCGCACCGACCACCGTCCGCAGCTGTCGGATTTAAGGGAGTCCGGCGCTATCGAGCAGGACGCCGACGTGGTAGTGTTGATCTTAAGAGAAGAGTATTATAATCCCACCTCCGACAATCAGGGGATTGCGGAGGTTAACATTGCCAAGCAGCGTAACGGTCCGGTCGGGTCGGTGAAGCTTTCTTTTATCAAGGAATATACCCGTTTCGAGAATGCCGCGCGGTTGGAATAGCACGGGTTTCAGGAGATTTTAAGCAAGGGGAGGAGCAGATGAAAAAAAAGGCATTCACGTTGATTGAGGTGATGGTGGTAATCATAATAGCCGGCATATTAGCCAGTATCGGCATCCCCAGTTACCAGAATTTCGTTGAAACTCAAAAGGCCAAGGTCTGCCAGACAAACCTCAAAACCCTAGAGCAGGCCCTGGACATCTATGCCATTGACCATGACACCATGCCCGCCAGCCTTAGCGAAATACCGAACGAGACTATTGATAAGGCCTTTGCCCGTATCCTGCAGGAAAAGGGGGCCTGGCGCATAAGATTGGCTTATTTTGTCACCGACCTTATGAACCATAATAATCTTCTTTATGCTGCGCCGGTAACGCCTTTCGTAAAGCAGCTTGTCCGCGGTAATCACAGGGTGCTGGTCTGCCCCAAGGATTACGCCGTTTTAGAGCATGGCGGGGTATCTTACGGAATAAATAGCGCCTTGGCCAAGATGAAGAAAGAGGATTATAAAAAGATCGCATCCACCGCCATCCTGCTCGGCGACTGCGATACGCCTGAATTCAGCAGTCTTTCCCAGTTGAGCAATAGGCATATTTACCGTAAGAATGTAGCTCAACAGCAGAATTATGCCATAACGATATCCAAGGATGGCCAGATATATCTGGTTAGCGGCACCTTGCTTTCTGCGTCTCAAAGCGTACCTCTTTCCTTTTCCAATATTGTCAGGGCACTGACGTCTTCGACTTCATTCCAGACGGATAAAGACGTAAACGCTTTAATAGATGTTGAAGGTGAAGAGGGTGCTGCCTTTGCCGGCGGCTCTACCAGCGGCTC
Source organism: Candidatus Omnitrophota bacterium (assembly GCA_041650795.1). GTDB lineage: Bacteria > Omnitrophota > Gorgyraeia > Gygaellales > Profunditerraquicolaceae > JBAZKK01. Next base: position 28,181 of record JBAZKK010000008.1, read on the forward strand.
GGAAGCTGCCTCTGCCGGCGGCTCCAACGCTACTTTTACCGGAGGCTCGGCAGGTGTAGCAAACATTACCTACAGCACTGATGTTGAGGAGGGTTCGGCAGCCGCTTCAGGTTCAAAAGAGATTTTGCAGGGAGGCTCATCAGAGGGAGAAGGGACCTGTTGGTGCAGGGACAATACGGGTAAGTTTTATCAGACTTCCTGTCCTTGCCCTGGATTTACCGCGGGTGGCGCCGAATCGCAGCCCCAGGACGCAAGCCAATAGCAGTTTTATATTTGTGACCATAGGCATTGAAAAATAAGAACGGATATTTAAAGTTTCTCCTGCTGGGCTCCTGCATCGCTTTTATTATTTATTTCTTTCCCGCCGTCGCTCCCCGAAAGGTATCCTTTGGCATCGACGACATTTCCTCGTGGTATGTCTATAATCTTTCCCGCCGCAATGCGGCCCGCCTGAAGATTGTCGGTATTGAGATCGACGACTATTCTCTGAATAAATCTCCTTCGCGTTGGCCGTGGCGGAGGTCAATCTACGCCTCGCTCATTAAGGTTCTCGATAGAGAGAATGTCAAGAGCGCAGGTATTGATTTCGTATTTTCCGGAGAATCCGAATCCAGAGACGACGACGCTTTAAAATCAGCCCTCAATAACGCCTCATGTGCTGTAACCCTGGCTTATCTGTTTGATTATAAGAAAGGCCGGCCGGTATTGCCGTTCGGCCGGGACAAGGAGGTAAAATATCTCGCCGGCATGGTCAACACCCCCCAGGATGGCGATTCCCGGGTGCGCAGGCTGCGCAGTTATATTTCCCTCGGAGAAGATACCTACTATTCTTTTTCAGTAATGCTGGCCAGCTCTTTTTTGAGACGCAACCCCAAGGAGTTAGTCGCAACGATGCCCATTGCCGAAGATAAGACCTTTTTTATCAATTACCTCCTGAAGGGCAAGGATATCACGAGGGTGAGTTTTTATGACGTGCTTGATAATATCGGCTCCCTCAAGCAGAAATACGGAAATGATTTTTTGAAGGATAGCCTGGTTTTGGTTTACCCTGCATCCGCCATCTTCCACGACCAGTATCTTACTCCCGTCGGAGAGATGCCCGGAGGGCTCCTGCATCTTAACGGAGCGGCAGATATTATTAGCGGCCGTTTCATGCGCAGGTTGTCTTTCTTGAATCCTGTGCTGCTGATATTTTCGCTCCTCGTTATTTCCTACATCCTAAGCCACAGCGGTTTTTTAAGCGGCATGCTTTTTACCCTGGGGGTGTTTCTTCTGAATTTCTGGCTGGCGGTCTTGCTTAACCTCCGGGGCATCCGGTTCGATTATTCCCGCGTTATCATATGCGGGATGGTATTTTTTATCGCAGCCAGCCTTTATAAATACCTTTCTTTCTTAAGTCGCCTTTTAAAGATAAAATACCGGGCAACCATCGACCCGCTAAGGAACGTATTCACCTTAAGGTATTTTTGTTACCGCCTGGAACTGGAGCTCAGGAAGATCTATTTCCGCCGGGATTTTTACCTCATTTTTATAAATTTTGGTTCCTTTACGGAAGAACTGGAGGATTATCCGCTGGAGAGCGTAAGAGAGATCTGGCGTCAGCTCGTAAGCGCCGTAAGCCTCAAGGGGAGTTTCTGGTCGGCGTATGGGCAGGATGAATTGGTCGGTTGTATTGTAGGGGCCCCTTCCAGGATGGAGACAATTGCAGGCTCATTGCACAACAGACTGGTAACCCTTTTTAAAGAAAAGGGTATCTTGCCGGATATAAAGGTTATTTATCTGAGGTTCAAAAAAGAATATCAACTGCGGGAACTGCTGCCGGTTTTATCCTCGGAGCTTGAGAAGAGCAAAGGGGGGGTGGTTTTGTTGAAGGACAATGACCTCTCGGAGTTGCTTAAGGGCTCCTACCTAAGAAACACCAATGATGAGGGGCAGTTCCTGGACAGCCTGGGAGAAGATGTTGAGGAGAGGAACCGTCAGCTGCTGGTATTAATAGAGAATCTCAGGAAAGAACACGCCAAGACCAAACAGGCATTCTTTGAGATTATTGCCTCCCTGGTTAATGCCCTTGAGGCGCGTGACCCGTATACACAGGGCCACTCCCAACGGGTAGCCAATTATTCCCTGAGATTAGCCGAGAGATTGGGTTGGAATAACGAGGAGAAGGAGAAGCTGCATAAGGCCGCCCTGCTGCATGACCTGGGCAAGATCGGCATTCCGGACAGCATATTGCATAAAAGGACCGGCCTTAACGAAGAGGAATACGATTTCATCAAGAAACACGAGCTTATCGCGGTAAAGATACTGGAGCCGCTAAACGAACTGAAGGAAATACTCCCCTGGATTATGTACCATCACGAAAGATGGGACGGCAAAGGGTATCCTTACGGTTTGGCCGCAGACGCCATACCCGAGGCCAGCCAGATAATTTCCATTGCCGATGTTTATGACGCGCTTACTACAGGCAGGGATTACAAAGAAGCATTCTCAACCGGGGATTCCATAAACGAGTTGCTCAAAAACAGGGGGACTTCTTTTAACCCGCGGCTGGTAGATGTATTTACGCAGATGATGCGTAACGACCAGTTAAAAAATGATTTGCATCCCAAATAGAATATGATATACTGAATTAATTTAGGCGGGTTTTAACTATATGCAGAGACATACATCCAGAGGTATTTTTTTATTTTTAAGCGCCGCTCTTTTTCTGACGGCGGCAGTAGTTTTTGCCGCGGAGGAACCGGCAACAGGGGTTCCTCAGGAATCTTCCGCAACAGAGGCCGCTCGCCCTAAGACCGTCACCGCCATCGAGGTGACTGGCAACAAAAACATCAGCACCAATACCATTATCTCCAAGATGAAGACGCGCATCGGCGGCCCTTACCGCGAGAACATCATAAACGACGACTTAAAAAGGCTGTATCTTTTGGGTTTCTTCAGCGATATCAAGATTAACGCCGAGGACTATAAAGAGGGCGTCAAGGTCGTTATTAACGTCACGGAACGGCCCATTATCGAGAATATCAGCTTTTTCGGCATAAGCCGTCTTACGATGAAGGAAGATAAGATAAAGGCGCAGTTGAAGTCCAAGGAAGGGCAATACCTGGATTACCCCAGCCTCGGCGAGGACGTGCACATCCTGCAGAAGCTCTATGAGAAGACGGGCTTCAGCCAGGTTGATATTAAATACCAGGTAGATATTACCAAGGAGACCAGTAAGGCCAAGGTGCGCTTTATCATAAACGAAGGCAAGAGGGTAAGGATTAAGAATATTCTCGTCGAGGGGAATAATGCCTTTCCCGACAAGCGCATCCTTAAGGTTATGAAGACCAAGCGGGCCTGGCTTTTTAACGCCGGCGTGCTCAAAGAAGACGTGCTCAAAGAGGACATCGAGCGCATAAAATCGTTCTATCGCAATGCCGGTTTTGCCGATGTGGAGGCAAGCTATGAAGTCAAGCCTGATGCCAAGAGGCCTTATCTATTGTATGTCATCGTCAAGATTAATGAAGGGAAGAAGTATCTCGTGGGTAACGTAACTATCGGGGGTAATCAGGATATCTCCACCAAGGACATCCTCTCCCGTCTCGCCTTTTGCACCACCGGCAAGGTCTTCAGCCAGGAGGGGTTGAGGCAGGACATCGCCAATATCCAAGGGCTGTATTTTGACCGGGGATACATCGCCTGCCAGGTCCAGGAGGCGGTTTCATTCAATGCCGATATCGGCAGGGTGGACATCGTATATAATATCGTCGAGAATCAAATCTGCTATGTCGACAAGATTAAAATCCGCGGCAATATCAAGACCAAGGACCTGGTAATACGCCGTGAGCTGCGCATCAAGCCGGGAGACAAGTTTGACGGCGAGAAGCTCAGGCGCAGCAAGGAAAGGCTGCAGAACCTCGGGTTCTTCGAGGAGATTAATTACGACGTTGAGAATACCCCGTTGCCGGATAAGAAGGACCTTTTGGTGGAGGTTAAAGAGGCAAAGACCGGGGCTTTTAGTTTCGGAGGCGGTTATTCCAGCGTGGACGAGCTTGTAGGGTTTGTGGAGGTAGAGCAGAAGAATTTTGACTGGAGGAACTGGCCTTATTTTACCGGTGGCGGCCAGAACCTTAAGCTGCGCGCTTCAATAGGCAGTATCAGCGAAGGTATGGATATAAGCTTTACCGAGCCGTGGCTTTTTGATTATCCGGTTTCCTTCGGGTTCGATATCTATAACCGCAACCATGAAAGGGACAGCGACTCCGGATACGGTTACGACGAGGAAGTCACCGGATTTGACCTGCGCCTTGGCAGCGAGATATCAGAATACCTGCGGCAGGATGCCACATATCGGCTTGACAACATCGACATCTCCGATATCAATACGGATGCCACCGATGATTTAAAAAAGGAGGAGGGCTCCAACCTTATCAGCAGCTTTACATATGGGCTTACCTATGACAGCCGCGATAACGTCTTTGACCCGACCAGGGGCAACCTTATTACCGGTTCGCTGGAATGCGCAGGAGGACCCTTCGGAGGTGATAAGGACTTTTGGAAGTTTTTCGGCCGGGTTTCGCATTACATCCCGTTTTTCCGCGGTTCGGCGTTGGAATTGAGGGGAAGGGTAGGCATAGCAGACAGTTACGGGGATTCCAACGAAATCCCCATATACGAGAGGTTCTTTGCCGGAGGCGCCTATACCATCAGGGGTTATCGCGAGAGAAAGATAGGCCCTATAGACCCTAAATCCAATGATCCGCTTGGAGGTAATTCCATGCTGATAGGTAACGTCGAGTATACTTACCCTATTTTCAGCTTCCTGAAAATAGCGGTGTTCTTTGATACCGGCAACGTCTGGGCAAAAACCAACGATATCGGTTCGGGAGGGTTCAAGAGCGGCACCGGATTTGGCTTCAGGATTAAGACGCCTATCGGCCCTGTGATGCTTGATTACGGTATCCCCTTTAACAAAGAGCCCGGCGAGGAAGATAAGGGGAGCGGACGGTTTTATTTTAGCATGAGCAATACATTTTAACCTCGAACAAAAACCTAGTTATCGCATATAGTTACACAAAATTAAGGATTAAAAAGGAGGAGTATGATGAAGAAGGTAGCAGTAGTTTTAGCAGGGGCTTTTTTCGCAATGACGGTTTTGACCCAGGCAGCCTTTGCCGCGGATAAGTTCGGCTATGTAGATTTGAGCCGTACCTTCAGCGAATACAACAAGACCAAAGATTATGACAAGGTCTTAAGCGGCAAAGAAGACGCCTATGGCAAGGAAAGGGATAAAAAGGTCAATGAGGTCAAGCAATTACAGGATAAGCTCAATCTTTTAAGCGACAGAGAAAAAGAATCCAAGAAGAAGGACCTCGAATCCAAGATCAAGAATCTCCAGGAATTTGACCGTCAGCAGCAGACCGACCTGCGCAAGGAACAGAATGAGAAGATGAAGGAGATTCTCAAGGATATTGAATTGGCGGTAAAGCAGTATGCGGAAAAAGAGAATTACACCCTTGTTTTTAACGACCGCGTATTGGTCTATCAGTCCAAGGGGCTTGATATAACCGATAAGATTATCGATATCCTTAATAAGGGTAAGAGATAATGCCTCGGGAGAAAACCCTAAAGGAGATTGCCCGGCTCATTGACGGCGAGGTGGTCGGGGATGAGGGCATAGTTATCAGCGGGGTAGCTGGAATAAAAGAGGCGGAGGAAGGAGATATTACCTTTCTGGCTAATCCCAAATATGCGCCGCTCCTTGAGAAGACGCACGCCTCCGCGGTAATAACCTCCCGGGAGGTCTCTTCATCCGCCAAGGCCATAATACGCACCGATAACCCTTCCCTGGCTTTTACCAAGATAGTGTCGTTCGTGCTACCGGTGGAGATAAGGCATCCACAGGGCATCCATCCCTCGGCGGTTATCGGCAGGGATGTAAAGTTAGGAAAAGGAGTTGCGGTCGGCCCCTGCGCCGTGATAGCGGATAACGCCTCAATAGGAGACGGGACGGTAATATACTCCGGATGTTATATAGGAAAAGATACCGTAGTAGGTCAAGGGTGTGTAATTTACCCTAATGTTTCTATCAGAGAGCGCATCAGTATCGGCAATAGAGCAATTATTCATAGCGGAACTGTAATCGGCTCGGACGGTTTTGGTTTTGTTACCGTTGAAGGCCGCCACCATAAGATTCCTCAGGTTGGGACGGTCGAGATCGGCGATGACGTCGAGATCGGAGCTAATGTTACCATTGACAGGGCGCGGTTTGATAAGACCGTAATCGGCCGCGGCACCAAGATTGATAACCTGGTGCAGATCGCCCATAATGTAGTAATCGGCCAGGATTCCATTATTGTTTCCCAGGTGGGGATTGCCGGAAGCGTCACTGTCGGCAACGGGGTTATCCTGGCAGGCCAGGTCGGGGTGGTCGGCCATATCAGCATAGGGGATAATGCCATAGCCATGGCGCAGTCCGGGGTAAACAAGCCTATCCCGGCCGGCATGACTGTTTGGGGTTATCCTGCCAAGCCTGCGGATACGGCGCGCAAGGTCAACGCCTGCGTACAGAACCTCCCGCGGCTCTATGATACCATTTCGGAGTTAAAAAAGAAGGTCGCAGAGCTGGAGGCCAAGATAAGGCAATAATGAAGATAGATATGCAAAAGACAATCGCAAAAGAGTTTTCCTTAAAAGGCATAGGACTTCATACCGCAGTCAAGGTCTCGGCCAGATTCAAGCCTGCCGAGCCGGATTCCGGAGTCAGCTTTATCCGCAGCGACATGGCTTCCCGGCCGGTTATCAAGGCTTCCTTAGAGAATATCCTGCCCCAATCTCGCAGCCCGCGGCGTACCTCTGTCGGCAAAGACCGGGCAGAGGTGCATACTATAGAGCATCTGCTGGCTGCGCTTTCCGGGTTGGGGATAGACAATATTACGGTAGAGCTTGATAATAACGAGTTACCGGGAATGGACGGCAGCGCCTTAAGTTTTACCGATTCCCTGCTTAAGGCGGGCATAAAAGAACAGGATAAGCCCCGCCGTTATTATTTCCTTAAAGAGGCCATTTCCGCGGATGAGGGAGGCGCTTCTGTGATGGCATTGCCTTCGGAGGAATTCAGGATTTCCTACACCGTAAGCTATAACCATCCTATGCTTAAAGCCCAATTCAGACAGGCAGACCTTGGTTCCGCGGAGGCATTCCAGTCCGAGATTGCTTCTGCCCGCACCTTCTGCCTGGAAGAAGAGGCAGCGCCTCTTAAGCAGCAGGGCATGGGATTAGGAGCTGACTATGACAACACCTTAGTCTTGGGCAAGACCGGTGTCATTAAGAATAAATTGCGCTTTGAGGATGAATGCGTCCGTCACAAAATACTGGATCTTATGGGCGACCTCTATCTTCTGGGGCGGCCCCTCAAGGCACACGTCATTGCATTAAGGAGCGGCCATCCGCTTAATCTTAAGCTTGTCAAAAGAATTCAGCAGCAGATGCAAAGATATGACGCCGCGGGGATAACCCTTGCTTCTTCTCCCCAGCAAGGGAGCCCCATTGAGGCGGAAGAGATCATGAAGATACTGCCTCACCGTTACCCCTTTCTTTTAGTGGATAGGATTATTTGCCTGGAAAAGGGAAAGCGCGCCGTGGGTGTCAAGAACGTTACCGTCAACGAACACTTTTTCCAGGGGCATTTTCCCGGCAAGCCCGTAATGCCCGGGGTTTTAATTATTGAGGCCATGGCTCAGGTAGGAGGAGTAATGATGCTTTCCCCCGAAGAGAACCGTGGCAAGATCGCTTATTTTATGGCGGTTAATAACGCCAAATTCAGGAGAACCGTAGTGCCGGGGGACACCCTAGTGTTAGAGGCGATTGCCGGCAGGATTAAGTCCCGTACCGGACAGGTCACTACCAGGGCAATGGTGGACGGCAAGTTGGTCGCAGAGGCCGAACTTATGTTTGCGCTTGCCGGAGATTAAGATATGAAGATACATCCAACTGCCGTAGTTTCTAAGAAAGCAAGGCTGGCCGACGATGTAGAAGTCGGCCCTTATACTATTATAGGGGATAGTGTTTCTGTCGGCGAAGGCACCGTAATCGGCGCCCACTGTTTTCTGGACGGCAATACCGCTATCGGGAGAGGCTGCCGGATATTTACCGGAGCAGTTATCGGCAGCCAGCCGCAGGATTTGAAATTCAAGGGCGAAAAGAGTTGCCTTGCGATAGGCAATAACAATACCATACGCGAGTATTGCACTTTTAATCCCGGCACCGGGGAAGGGGGAAAGACCATTGTAGGAGACGACAACCTTTTCATGGCGTATTGCCATATAGCGCACGACTGCCGTATAGGAAATCACTGCACCATCGCTAACAACGGCACCCTCGCCGGCCACGTCGCTATCGAGGACAGGGCGGTTGTTGGCGGGTTGGTAGCGATACACCAGTTTGTTAGGATGGGCACTATTTCCATAATCGGGGGGTGCTCTAAAGTAGTCCAGGATATCCCCCCTTATTCTACCTGCGACGGCCATCCTGCCAGAGTTTACGGCTTGAATCTGGTGGGGTTAAGGCGCAATAATATCACCAGGGAATCAATGCGCGAGCTGAAGCTTGCATTCAAGATACTTTTTAACAGCGGCTTAAGCAGGAATCATGCCCTGGAGAAGATTAAAGAGGAAATCACCAGCCCTTCCGCCGAGATGCTGCACCTTCTAGATTTCGCCAAGAATTCAGAAAGGGGGCTTAGCCCCTCTTGCCGCAAGTACGCAGCGAGCAGCGAATCCCAGGAAAATAACTGATAAATCATGGAGAGAATCGGATTAATTGCCGGAAACAGGAAGTTCCCGCTTTTATTCGCCGAGGCAGCCCGCAAAAAAGGAAACCGCGTTGTGGCGGTTGCCATAAAAAAAGATACCAACCCCAGGCTTAATGCCTTGGTTGATAAGGTTTACTGGCTGGGGTTGGGTGAATTTTCGCGGATGATTGAGATATTCAAGGCAGAAGGCATTACGAGGGTAGTGA
>JBAZKK010000009.1:0-34797 GCA_041650795.1 Candidatus Omnitrophota bacterium
CGACAGCCACATCGGCCATGCCCGCAGCCTTTATGTCTTTGACCTCATGCGGCGTTATTTGAAATACCGCGGATTCAATGTGAAGTTCGTCAGGAACATTACCGACATCGACGATAAGATCATCAAACGTTCCAATGAGCTTAAGACGGATTGGCGCGAGCTCGTCGAAAAATACATTGCCGGCTACCGCCGGGACTTAAGGGACCTCGGTATCGAGGAGGCGGATTTTGAGCCGCGGGCGACTGAGAATATACCGGACATGGTCCGCTACATCTCGTTTCTTATTGAGAAAGGTTATGCCTATGAAGCCGGAGGGGACGTATATTTCGATGTGCGCAAATTTCCATCCTACGGTAAATTGTCCGGTCAGGGCATTGATGATATGCGCTCCGGCGCCAGGATAGAGCCGAGCGGTTTAAAAAGGGACGTCCTGGATTTTGCGCTCTGGAAGAAATCCAAGGAAGGTGAGCCTTCCTGGGATAGCCCCTGGGGAAGCGGCAGGCCCGGCTGGCATATCGAGTGTTCAGTGATGGCGCAGAAGTTTTTAAAGACCCCGACGCTGGACATCCATGCCGGGGGGAGGGATTTGGTATTTCCGCACCACGAGAACGAGATCGCCCAGGCTGAGGCAGCAACCGGTGAGCCTTTTGCGAGATACTGGATTCACCACGGCCTCCTTACCATCAACGGCCAGAAGATGTCCAAGTCGCTGGGGAATTTCGTGACGATAAAAGAGGCCCTGAAGAAATATCATCCGGATGCCCTGAAAATCTTTTTTTTACAAGCTCACTATTCCAGCCCGGTTGATTTTACCGAAACGCGGATGGAAGAGTCCTGCAAGGCGTTACAGAGGTTTGAGATATTGTTTCACAGAGCCCAACAGATACAGAAAGCCAACCTTACTGCTATTGGCAAGACCGCAGATTTTATTGAAGAGCATAAAAATAATTTTATCGCAGCAATGGATGATGATTTTAATACACCTGTAGCGATCGCCAATTTGTTTGAACTGCTAAATGCTACAAATAAATATATTGATGCAGGCAAAGATGACAATGATTACGCTCAAATTGTGAATTTCGCGATAAACACGATAACGGAATTAAGCAAGAATATTTTTAATCTCAGTTTTCAGGTGGTGATTCAATTGACAAAAGAAGAAGAAGAACTCATTAACCGGCGCAGAGATGCGCGCGTCCGGAAAGACTTTAATGAATCCGATCTCTTAAGGGAAGAATTAAAAAAGAGTGGGATTATAGTAGAAGATACAAAAGACGGGCAGGTGTGGCGAAGAGTTTAAGATTTGAGTCTTTCTGTTACAAGCCATAAAACAGGAACACTTTCCGCTTTGGCTCGGAAAGTGTTTCCAGATTGGCTCGGAAAGTGTTTCTTAAATGAGGGGAAGATTCATTACTTTTGAAGGGTCGGAAGGCAGCGGCAAGAGCACGCAATCCCGCGCGCTCTACAACTATCTTAAGTCGCGCGGCAATAAGGTTATCTATCTGCGCGAGCCGGGCGGGACAAAGGTAAGCGAGAAGATCAGGAAGATGCTTCTCGACGGCTCTAATCACAGGATGACAGCTTCCTGCGAGATGCTCCTTTATATGGCCAGCCGCGCTCAGGTAGTAGAGGAGGTAATCAAGCCCGCCCTGGTAAGCGGCTCCCATGTCATCTGCGACAGGTTCCTGGATTCTACCGTTGCTTACCAGGGGTTTGGCCTGGGGATGAATATCGCGCTTATCAGGTACCTGGGGGATTTTGTAAGCGCGGGGGTCAAGCCCGACCTGACTATTTTTCTTGACCTTCCGGTTGAGAAAGGGCTCAGGCACCGCCGGAGAAGCTATGACCGCATAGAAAGCAGGCCGCTGGCTTACCACAGGCGGGTGAGAAACGGCTATCTTACCATGGCGCGCAGGGAGCCGCGGCGTTTTAAGGTTGTCAGGGTGGCAGAGGATAAGTCCGTAACCCAGAATAGGATCAGGGAGTTGGTTATAGGATATGTCTTTTAAGGATATCAGAGGACAGGATAATGCCTCGGGGTTGTTACGCAGGGCAACCGAGGAAAATAACATTGCCAAGGCCTATATTTTCAGCGGACCGGAGGGGATCGGCAAGAGGCAGGCAGCGCTGGAATTCGCCAAGGCCGTCAATTGCCTGGATAATGATGCCGATTCCTGCGGAAAATGCAACTCCTGCCTCAAGATAGATAATAACCGGCATCCGGACGTGCGCCTTATCGAGGGTGAGAACGGCACCATCAAGATAGACGCTATCCGTCAGATGCAGCGCGAGATTAATCTCAAACCTTATGAGGCGCGGGTTAAGGTTTACATTATTGATGACGCCCATAACCTGAATGCCGAGTCTTCCAACGCGTTGTTAAAGACGCTGGAGGAGCCTCCGGCTCACAGCGTAATCATTTTGGTAAGTTCCAAGACCTCGCTTCTTTTCAAGACCGTTCTCTCGCGCTGCCAGATAGTGCGTTTTTATCCGCTGCAGCGAAAAGAGCTGGAGAAGATACTCAAAAATGATTACGGCCTGGATGTATCGCGGGCGCATTTCCTGAGTTATTTCTGCGAAGGCAGAATCGGAGACGCCCTGCGCTTAAAAGACGCCGGTTTTTACCAGGACAAAAACATGGTAATAGACGATTTCCTACTTTCGTGCCATCAGGCTGCCTCGGGCGCTTCCGCCAGCCAGACCCGCGAAGGGCTTCGCAGGGATATCAATATATTGATAAGCTGGTTCAGGGACATCTGCTTTTTAAAAACCGGCATGCCCGGAGAGGAATTGATTAATTTTGACCGTCGCAACGAGTTAACCAAGATGGCGCATGACTACACCCAGGCGGAGCTTGAGAGAATAATCAATCTTCTCTCGGATGCGCTCCTGCGCCTAAACCAGAATATCAATCTTAAGCTTTTAACCTCGAATCTCAAGGCGGAATTATGGAAAGGATAGTATCGGTAAGGCTGAGGGAACTAGGGCAGGTCTATTCCTGCAGGATTCAGGAGGGGTTAACCCTGCGGGAGGGGGATTACGTTATCGTAGAGCACGACCGCGGACTGGACTACGGCCAGATAATCTCTCCCGGGGCCCAGCCCCCGGCGCAGGCAAAGGATGCCAAGGAGACCGTCAAGAAGATCGTGCGCCTGGCTAACGAAAAGGACTTGAGGCAAATAGATGATGACAGGGCGAGAGCCAAAGAGGCATTTAACAGCTGCCTTAAAAAAATAGAGGAACACAAGCTGCAGATGAAACTTGTCAAAGCAGAGTATTCCTTTGACCGCAGCAAAATCATGTTTTATTTTACCGCGCCCGGGAGGGTGGATTTCCGCAATCTGGTTAAGGATCTCGCCAAGATATTCAAGGCCAGGATAGAGCTGAGGCAGATAGGGGTAAGGGATGAGGCCAAGCTCCTCGGAGGCTTTGGCTCCTGCGGCAGGGAACTCTGCTGCGTGCGGTTCTTAAGCGACTTTGAGCCGGTAACCATCAAGATGGCAAAAGAGGAAGGCCTTCCTTTGAACCCTCCCAAAATCTCCGGGCTATGCGGCAGGCTGATGTGCTGCCTCAATTTTGAATACGATACCTACAAGATTCTCTCCAGGGGGCTTCCGCGCGAAGGCGAACGCCTGCATACCCCGCAGGGTAAAGGCAAGGTTACCAGCGTCAATGTCTTCAGCCGCACCGCTACCGTTGAGCTGGAAGACGGCACCCAGATAGAGATGACCTATAAGTAAGACGCCATGTCTGTACAAAAGAGGTTTTATATTACAACTCCAATATATTACGTGAATGCCTTTCCTCACATCGGGCATTCATATACCACTATCGCCGCAGATGTGCTGGCCCGTTACATGCGCGCCTCCCTAGGAAGTGAAAACGTGCATTTTCTTACAGGTACCGACGAGCACGGCCAGAAGATACAGCGCGCTGCCGGCCAAAAGAACCTGGCGCCCCAGGAGTTTGTTGACAAGGCTTCCCTCGTTTTCAAGGAGCTCTGGAATGAGCTGGGCGTTTCCTGCGATGATTTTATCCGCACCAGCGAGCCCCGCCACATCAGGACGGTGCAGCGCGTCCTGGAGATACTCTATAAAAAAGGGGATATCTATAGCGCCAAATACGAAGGCTGGTATTGCATCCCTTGCGAGACATTCTGGATGGAGCCGGAATTAATAGAAGGCACCTGCCCCGACTGCAAGAGAAAAGTCGAGCGGATATCCGAGACCAATTTTTTCTTCAGGCTTTCAAAGTATCAAGGGTGGCTCGCAGCGCACCTTAAGGAGCACCCGGATTTTGTCCGCCCCAGGGCGCGTTATGAAGAGGTCTGCCGTTTCCTGGAGCTCAATGAATTAACCGACCTTTGTATCTCGCGGCCCGTAGAGCGCCTCAGCTGGGGCATACCATTGACCTTTAGCCCGGATCACGTTACCTATGTCTGGTTTGACGCCCTTATCAATTATATCAGCGCGGTGGGGGAATTCGACGCCAAAGGAAATTACCGTTCGCGCTGGTGGCCGGCAAATCTGCATTTGATGGCCAAGGACATCATTAGGCAGCACGCGGTATACTGGCCGGTTATGTTGCATGCCCTCGGTATCCCGCTGCCGGAAATGATATTTGCCCACGGGTGGTGGATGTTCGCCGACGAGAAAATGTCCAAGTCGCGCGGCAACGTGGTTTCCCCTGTTGAGATGGCGCGCAGGTTCGGCATCGACGCCTACCGCTATTTCCTTTTGCGCGAGGTTCCTTTCGGGATGGACGGCAATTTCTCCGAAGAGGCGATTATCAAGAGATACAACAGCGACCTCGCCAATGACCTGGGCAATCTTGTTTACCGCACCCTCACCATGCTCGAGAAGTATTTCGGCGGAAATATCCCCGGCTATAAGGGTTCCAGAGATCCGCAGGCGTCACGGATACATGTAAAGATAGACGGCCTTAGCCAGGAAGTAGAAGCGCATATGAAGGAGTTGAATTTCAGCGCGGCGTTAGAAACGATTTGGGCGTTGATTAACATGGCTAATAAATATGTCGAAGACACCAAGCCCTGGAATCTTTCCAAGGAGAACAGGACCGGGGAGCTGGAATCGTTCCTGGGGGTATTGGTCCTGGTAATCATAAAGGTCAGAGACGAGATTTCCGCCTTTATGCCGGCCACCGCAGAAGCCATAAGCGCGCAATTCGGTCAGGCGCGCGTCAGTAAAGGAAAACCTCTCTTTCCCCGCATAGACAAGTCCGCGTAATGTTGATAGATACGCATTGCCATCTGGATTTTCCGGAGTTTGACCAGGACCGGGATGAGGTTGTGCGCCGCGCCTCGCTGGCCGGCGTGGAGCGCATCATTAATGTCGCCTCCAGCCTTGAGGCCTCGCGCCGCGCAGCAGAGCTAGCCCGCAGTTACGAGGGTGTCTATGCCACTGTCGGCATTCATCCCCACGAGGCGGATGATTTCCGCCAGGAACAAATCCCTGTCTTGCGACAATTAGCCAAGGAAAACAAGGTAGCCGCAATCGGCGAGATAGGCCTGGACTATTACAGGGGTTATTCCCGTCAAGAAAACCAGAAACTGCTTTTTTCTGCCTTGATTGCCCTTGCCAAGGATTTAAACCTGCCGCTGGTTATACACAGTCGCCAGGCGCAAAACGATACCATCCAGATGCTGAAAGAATACCTTCCTCTCAGGGCGGTGGTACACTGTTTTTCCGGAGGTGCCGATTTTTTAAAGGAGTGCCTGGAGTTGGGTTTTTTTGTTTCCTTTACTTGCAATATTACTTACCATAAAGCAGCCGATTTGAGAGAATTGGTTAAGGCAGTTCCTATGGGGCGCATGTTTCTGGAGACGGATGCACCGTTTCTGCCGCCTGAGGGCAGGCGCGGGACGCGCAATGAACCATGTTATGTCAAAGAGCTGGCAGAAGAGATAGCCGGATTAAAACAGGTGGGGGTAGAGGATATCGCCAGGGTTACCACCGCATCCGCCGTAGATTTTTTCAATCTCAGATGAATGCCAGCGTTGTCATAACAAGGTGCCCTGATTATGAACCGGCATCCGTGTTGGCGGCAGTGAAAAGCTCACTTTTCCTTTTGGGAGGGCCTGAGAGATACGTCAAGCCTCAAAGCAGGGTTTTGGTAAAACCCAACCTTCTTTTGGCAAAAGGCCCCGAATGCGGGGTGACTACGCATCCCGAACTGGTGCGCGCCGTAATCAGGGTTTTAAAAGAGATAGGATGCAGGGTATGGGTAGGGGACGGGCCGAGCGTCTGGAATAACTGCCCCGAGGAGATAGAGGAGGTTTACAATGTCTCCGGCATCAAAAGGGTCTGCGATGAAGAAGGCGCGTCTCTGGTGGAGTTCGATCGCCGACGCTGGCACGGGAGGTTTCCGATGGCAGCATTTCTGGACGAATGCGATTATCTGGTATCCGTGCCTAAATTCAAGACGCACGGTTTGACGGTATTAACAGGGGCCATTAAGAATAATTTCGGCCTGGTTAGCGGCAGCTACAAGTTCGAGCTGCACCGCAGGCATATTGACTACTGGGATTTTTCCGAGGTAGTAGTGGATGTTTACCGGCATGCTGCTCCCGCCCTTTCCATCGTCGACGGGATAACCGCAATGGAGGGTGACGGCCCGGGAACCAGCGGCCAGTTGCGCCGGCAAGGATTGATTGTAGCGGGTGCGGATGCAGTGGCAGTGGACAGCGTTTTAGCATCCATCATGGGACTTAAGCCCTTGGATATCCCCACTACCAGGGTAGCGGCAGAAAAGAGGCTTGGTAATGCAGACTTGAATACCATCAGTATCGTCGGGGAGAAGCTCGCGGAGGTCACGCGCGAGCCTTTCAGGCTGCCAAAAAGTTCCCTGCAGAGAAGGATGCCTTCTCCTCTTCTGCGGCTGGCAGGGAAGTTGGTGCGCTTCTACCCTGTTATAGACCAGGAGCGCTGCCTGCGCTGTGGCAGGTGCGTTTCCATCTGCCCCGAGAAGGCAATCCAGAGCAATAACGAAAAGATAACTGTTCATTACCGGCAATGTATTTCCTGTTTCTGCTGCCAGGAGATCTGTCCGGCAGCAGCTATCAAGGTCAGGAAGAGCCTCTTGGCTGAGATACTGGGGTTATAAAGATGGGGCAGAAAAGCAAGTTTTTTTCTTTGCGTTTGAAGCTGGACGAAGCCATTACCTACGGCACGCATGAGGATGCCATACGGCTTGCCCGCCAGGGGCTGGAGGTTGCTTCAGCAGAAGGGGTTTTGTCTGAAACGGAGTATTTCAAGGGGCAGGAGGAGTTGCTTAACGGTAATTTTACTTTTGCCATTGAGCATTTTGATGCGGTTATCAAGGCTAACCCTCAGGACGGAGCAGCTTACAATGACCGCGCCCTCTCGATGGTGGAGCTCGGCATTATTGACGAGGCGTTTTATTATTTTGACAAAGGCATCGAGGTGGAGCCGGATTACGCCACCGTTTATCACAATAAGGGGTGGCTTTTGAATAATATCGGCAGGCACAGCGAGGCGATCCGTTGTTTCAATAAAGCGCTGGAACTTGAGCCGCAGCGCGCCGTCACTTACGATAATCTCGCGGATGCGCTTTCCAACCTCATGGATTACCGCGGCGCGCTTGGCGCTTACCGCCGGGTATTGGAGCTTTTGAAGCCCGGCTCGTGTCAGGAGATACGTCAGGAGATAGCGCGCAAGATTAAGCACCTCGAGAACATCATAAAACGAGAGAAATCATGAAGCTTGAGAGCGTTTCCTGGAGTAAAAACAGGATTAAAATCATTGACCAGAGCAAGTTGCCGTTAAGGCTGGAATATCTTTATATTGCCGATTTGAAAACGCTCTGGAAAGCTATCAGGACACTTAAAGTGCGAGGAGCCCCTGCCTTGGGAGCGGCCGCGTCCATCGGGGTATATCTTGGCGCGAGGAATTCTCGTTCAAGAAACCCCGCTGATTTCCGCAGGAAGACGGAGAAGGCGCTTTCATATCTTGCCTCTTCGCGTCCTACGGCCAGGAACCTCTTTTACGGTCTGGAGCGCATGCGTAGGGTATTAGAGCGCAATAAGGGGAAACCGCCGCAGGAGGTTAAAAAACTATTGTTGAGGGAAGCGCTCGCAATTATCAAAGAGGATATGGTATCCTGCCGCCGGATAGGCGCCTGCGGCGCGAGGCTCATCAATGATAATGATGCGGTTTTGACCATTTGTAATTCCGGGGTTCTGGCTACCGTTGATTACGGCACTGCCCTCGGGGCGTTATACCGCTCTAAGGAAGAGGGGAAGGACCTTAAGGTTTTCGCCTGCGAGACGCGGCCGCTGATGCAGGGGAGCCGTTTGACCGCCTGGGAATTGAAACGAAGCGGCATAGATGTTACTATTATCTGCGACAGCATGGCAGCAGCCCTGATGCGCCAGGGAAGAATAAGCAAGGTTATCGTCGGAGCAGACAGGATTGCCGCCAACGGAGATACCGCCAATAAAATCGGCACGTATAACCTGGCGGTTATGGCGAGCTACCATAAAGTGCCTTTTTACGTTACGGCGCCCGCCTCTACCTTTGATATCGATATCAAAAGCGGCAATGGCATTGTTATCGAAGAGCGGCCGCAGGAGGAAGTAACGCAGGTGCTCTCCGGTCAGCGCATCGCGCCGTCCGGGGTAAAGGTTTTTAATCCTGCCTTTGACGTAACGCCCCATGTACTTATTAGCGCTATCATTACGGACAATGGAGTTATCAGGGCGCCTTATAGCCGAAACATAAAAAGATTACTAAGAAGATGAGGGTATCGGAGTTAGGTGAATTCGGATTAATCAGGAGGCTCAAGACCAGTATCAACCTTGATTCTTCAGTGGTGCGCGGCCCGGGCGATGACTGCGCAGCGGTAAAATTCAACCGCAGCAAATATTTACTCTTTACCTGCGACATGTTGGTTGAGGGCGTGGATTTTACGGGTAAGGACAATCCGTATCTAATCGGCAGGAAAGCCCTTGCCGTATCCTTAAGCGATATTGCCGCCTGTGCCGGTATCCCGCGTTATGCGTTGGTTTCCGTGGGATTGCCGCGGAGTACCCGCCTGGAGTATGTTGATAAGCTGCATCAGGGGATGCGGGGCTTGGCCAGGCGTTACGGGGTGAACCTCGTAGGCGGGGATTTCAGCCGTTCGGCCAAATTAACGATTGACGTCAGCCTGACAGGAGAGGTAGAGAAGCGCAAGCTGGCGTTGCGCAGCGGCTCCAAGGTCGGCGATATCATCTTTGTAAGCGGCACATTCGGCGGTTCTATCCGGGGGAAACACCTCAGGTTTACCCCGCGCCTAAAAGAAGCGCGCTGGCTGGCGGATAATTTCAAGGTCGGCGCAATGATTGACGTCTCAGACGGCCTGATGCAGGATCTAAGCCACATCCTGGAATCCAGCAGGGTCGGGGCGGTCGTATACGCGGGGGCGATACCTTTAAGCCCCGAGGCGCGCAATTTAAATGATGCCCTATACAGCGGGGAGGATTTTGAATTACTTTTTACGCTTTCCGCTGCCGAGGCCAGAAGACTGGTGCGCAAGGGCAATAAACTATTCAGGCCTATCGGCAGGATTGTGCTTCCTTCGGCAGGGTTCTCTCTCGTGGCGGAGAACGGCTGCGAGAAACCGGTTAAGCCCGGGGGCTTCAGGCATTTTTAACTATGATTGGGTCTTCAAGCGTAAGAGATACCCTTAATCTCGGCAGGAGAATCGCCGGGCTATCCCGGCCGGGGGATATCGTCTGCCTTTTCGGCGGGCTCGGCTCAGGAAAGACCGTGTTAACGCAGGGGATAGCCTGGGGCCTTGGGGTTAGTAAAGAAGAGGTTATCAGTCCTACCTTTGTGCTCCTGCGCCAGTATCAGGACGCCAGGCTTCCTCTATATCATTTTGACCTTTACCGTCTTAAGGGGGATAACGATGTCTTGGCCCTCGGCTATGAAGAATATTTATACGGCAGCGGTATTTCGGTAATCGAGTGGGCCAGCCGCCTGAAATACCTCTTGCCTAAGCAATATCTGGAGGTAGAATTATTAATTAAAGGGCCGAAGCAGCGCAGCATAAAATTGCATGCCCACGGAAGCCGCTACCGCCAACTACTCAAAGAGTTATATGCGCATATTAGGCATTGATACATCCACCAGATTTCTCTGCCTGGCTATCTACGATAAGGGGAAGGTCTACAGTTATAACCTGGAGGCCGGCCGCAGGCTTTCCTCTCTGATTACCGTTACCATAAGGAATGTGCTTGATGCCGCAGGGCTCAAAGCAGGCGATATCGATTATTTTGCATGCGGGGTAGGGCCGGGTTCTTTTACCGGCCTGCGCATCGGGATAGCTACTATCAAGGGCCTGAGTTGGCCTTTGCGTAAGCCGGTGATAGCGGTATCTTCCCTGGATATATTGAGCCGTAACGCCGACGCCTGCGAGGAGCAGGTAATACCGCTATTGGATGCCAGGCGCGGTCTGGTTTATTGCGCTATCTACAACAAAAAGAATAATGTTTTCAGGAAGAAGGGGTCCGATATGCTGCTTAGTTCCGAGGAGCTATTCAGAAAGACGCAGCCGGGAGGTATTTTTCTCGGCGATGGCACCTCATTGCTCGGCAGCCAGATTCTAAGCAGGGTAAAAAATGCGGTTATCCTGGACCGCGACTTCTGGTATCCTAAGCCGCATAATATCATTGAACTGGCCCTGGAGAGGATATCCGGCGCAAAAGCGAATCTGAGCAACGCCTTTAAGATAAAACCGGAATATCTTTATCCAAAGGACTGCCAGATAAGAAAGAGATAGCCGTATGTCCAGACTTGGCCCTAAGATTATCGGTTACCGCCCTACCTGGGCGGAGATTAATCTAAAGGACCTCGCGCATAATTTCCGTCGGGTTAAGGCGATGCTTCGGCCCGGCACGAAGGTGATGGTCTGCGTCAAGGCCGATGCCTACGGTCACGGCCTGGTGCCGGTTTCGAAAAAACTCTCCTCCTGCGGGGTGGATTACTTAAGCGTAGCTTCTATTGACGAGGGGATAGCCTTAAGGCGGGCCGGCATTAAGAAGCCCATCCTTATACTGGGGATGATACTCAAGACAGATGCGCGGCCTTTAATCGAATATAACCTCAGCCAGACCGTCTGCACTTTAGAGCTGGCGTCCTCCCTTAACTCCATTGCCGCCAGCAGCCGCAGGAAAATCAATATCCACCTCAAGGTAGATACCGGCATGGGCAGGCTCGGGATCCTGCCTAAGGATGCACTCGCTTTTATTCACAGGGTCAGGCGCTTGCGGGCCATTAATATCGAGGGGCTCTTCACCCATATCTCCTGCGCAGACACCAACCGGGATTTTACCTTGTATCAGGTTGGACTTTTTGACAGCCTCGCCGATAGATTAGCCAGAGACGGGTTGCGCATCCCGTTTCTGCACGCTGCGAACAGCCTCGGCGTCATTGATTACCCACAGAGCCACTTTAATATGGTGAGGCCGGGGCTTGTCATCTATGGGCTTTATCCCAGGGAAAAACTGCGTATCGATTTGAAGCCGGTTTTGAGCCTTAAGACCCGCGTTGTATATTTTAAGAAGGTCCCGCGCGGCTTTGGCATCAGTTACGGCCACACCTATGTTACCGCCAGAGGCACCACGATAGTTACCCTTCCTATTGGATACGGCGACGGTTACCCGCGCAATCTCTCCAATGCCGCACCGGTGTTGATTAAGGGGAGGCGTTTTACCTTAAGCGGGAGGGTATGCATGGATCAGGTAATGGTCGATGTAGGAGACCTTAAGGTCAAAATCGGCGATGAGGCGGTATTGATAGGCAGCCAGGGTAAAGACAAAATCAGCTCCGAAGAATTATCCGTTCTCTCCGGAACCATCCCCTATGAGATTGTCTGCGGCCTGGGCAGCCGCGTCCCCCGCGTGTATCTGGACTAATCCCGGATTAATTAAGGAAGTTTGGCGATAAGATAGACGGCGAATCCGAATGCCGCAATGTGGCTGATGGATACCGCAGCCAGAGGAAAAAGTATCCCTGCCTTACCCAGCGCAATGCCGATGGCATTAAGGACGTAGTAGAGGAAGCCTACCATAAGCGATAGGCCTATCGATGATAATCCGGTAGCGCGTTTCTTCATGCGCAGCGAAAAGGGGATGCCCAGGAGCATAATTATAAAGACGGTGAGAGGCGCGGTATAGCGTTGGTAGAGGTCTACCTTGAGGTTTTTGATGATGCCCGATGCCCCGCTTTTGGAAAGTCTCCAGAGATAGCTTTGCAGTTGTTCGATATCCATGTATTCTGGCCTCTGCCTCTGGCTTAAGAAATCGCGCGGGGTTTCAGGTATCGCCATTATCTCTTCCTGCATATACTGCGGCTCCTGTTTTATCTGCCCGTTTTCATCGAATTCGTAACTGACCGTCTGGTAGAATCTCCATAAACCGTCTTTATACGCCGCCCTATTAGCCACGATTTTCTGGGTGAGGTTCTGGTGTTCATCCTGTTCCAGGATCGTAATCCCCTCCATGGTGTTGGTGGCAGGGGAGAACCTGTTTATGAAAAAGAGCCGGTTTTTCAGGCCGTACATCGAAAGGTTGTTGATGGTTTCGGCAGCGGTATTTTTTTTGGAGCCGCTTTCTATCTCCTGCTTTAGCTTTTCGTTGGAGGAGAGCGCAGACGGCACAAGGCGGTCATTCGCCAGGAATACCAGCGCCGACAGCATGATGCCGAGGATGAGGGCGGTCTTGCTTATCTGGAGTATGCTTAAGCCGGAGGCGCGCATGGCAATGATTTCGTTGTCGCGGTTGAGCTTCCCGAAGGTGTAGATTACGGAGAGCAGGCAGGCGATCGGGGTAACCTGCACGAAGATAATCGGCAGGTAAGAGAGATAGTACTGCGCCAGGAGCATTATGCCGACGCGGTTCTTGAGGATATCTTCGAGATGGCTGAAGATATCTATGATGACGTAAAGGAGAAGGAAGGTGAAGAGGCAAGTGACGAATAGCCCTACAATAGACTTAAGTATGTAGCGGTCTAAGATGCGCATAGACGGTAAGTAAGTATGCCTCCCAGGGCTGTGAAGATGACGTTTGGCAGCCACATCCCGATGACCGGATTTATGACGCCCCTGAGGCTTAAGGCCTCGGCCCCGATAAAAAGGAGATAGTAAGAACCGACCACCAGGAAGGCGATGCCGAAGTTGATGGATTTTTCCCTCCTGCGGGTAATAATTGCCAGGGGCGCTCCGAAAAGAAGAAGACGATGCAGGAGAAGGCGAGCGCCAGCTTTTCGTTTATCTCGGTAACCAGGGGCGTGGGGTCAATGCCGCTCCTTTTGATTTTACGCACCTCCTTGAGTAATTCCTGGATAGTCATATCCTTGGGTTTTTTTTCGATTTCGCCCTTGTCCTGGTTCTGGTTGAGGTTCAGCCCCATGAAATAGGTCCTGAAATTCAGCTTATAGAAGTTCTCCGGGTTATCCGGGTCCGGTTCGTCGGTGCTGCCGTCCATGAGCTTTAGCTTTACCATGTTTTTTTCCGGCAGGGCGATAAACTCCCCGTATTTGGCAACAATGGTGCGGGTGGGCTTGCCTTCACGCGGCTCATAGATGCGGATATTTATAAGTTTGTTTCCTTCGATGCGGTATACAAAAAGCACGTAATTCTGAAAGGAGTTTATGAATACCCCCGGCTCCAGGGCTGCGGCGGGGTTTTTCACCCCCACCTCGATTAAGGTCTTGCGCGAGGCGAAATGGGCATAGGGGATTACGCGGTCATTGAAGATTACGAGGATGAGGCTCAGTATCACCCCTATAATTAATAACGGCAAGATCAGGGTGAAGAGGTTTATCCCGCTGGCGCGGATGGCCACAATTTCGTTGTCTCCCGAAAGCCTCCCCAGCGCCAGAAGCACCGCTACCAGCGTCGCTATCGGCAGGGTGTAGGTCAGAAGGTAGGGTATCATAAAGAGGAAGAGCTTGGAAACGGTAAATATGTCTACCCCTTTGTTGATTACGAGGTCGGCAATCTTGATGAGGTTGCCGAGTATCATCACGAAGGTGAGCACGCCCAGCGCCATGAGCATCGGGCTCGTAAATTCCTTCAGGAAGTAATTTCTTAGTATCCGCATAATCAGTTTGCCAGCGTCAGGACAAAAACGATGTTTGCCCCTGAGTCCTTAAGGACGCGCGCCGCCTCAGAAGAGGTTGCGCCGGTGGTAAGGACATCGTCTATCAACAGGAGATTCGTATTTCTTATCGCCCCTGCATCTATTACCTCAAAACTTCCTTCTACGTTTCTGAAGCGCTCGTTTTCCTCTAATCCGGTCTGGCTGGCAGTAGGCCGCCTGCGGATGAGCGCGCCGTCCAGGAGGGGCTTATGAAATTCTCTGGCGAGCGGTTCGCTTAACGTGCGGGCCTGGTTGAATTCTCGCTCCCTCAGCCTGCTTTTGTAAAGGGGCACGGGAATAATGGAATCCACGAAATCTATCGGGAGATTGTATTCGTGGATAAAGTCAGCCATGAGTTTACTTAGAAAAAGCGCCAGGTGTTCTTTGTTGCCGTATTTGAATTCATGGATTAATTCTTTAACCGGTCCTTCGTAAAGACATGGGCTGAATGCCCTGTCAAAATGGAGCGGTCTCCTGACGCAGGAGGGGCAGATATTCTTGGTAAGGTTTTGACTCTTCAGGCGCCTGCCGCAGCGATAACAGAAGGGGGGCGCGTTCCTCTTGATCTTACCCCAGCAGTCGGCGCACAGATGCACTTCCGCGTTTCCCCTGTCCTTGACGCTCTTTTTGCATGCGGGGCATTTCTTTGGAAAGATAATCTCCGCCAGACCCTTTGCAAATCCGCCGAGCATAAAAGATATCATAACAATTAAATATCCTTTTGTCAAATTCTTAGAGAAACACTTTCCATCCTGAAGCAGAAACAGTTTCCAAGCTAATCCGGAAAGTGTTTCTGCTTACTAATATGATTGACAGGCGCCTGGGCCGATAGTAAAATAAATCCACTATGCAGAACTTGTCCCTGAAAGAGGCTCGAGACAAGCTTAAGGCCCTCCTTGAAAAGGAGGCCTTTAAAAAAGGGAATTTTATCCTATCGTCCGGCAGGTCCAGCAATTATTATCTTGACGGCAGGATTATCACGCTTACCCCGGAGGGTTCGTATCTGGCAGCTGGGATTATCCTGGAGATGGTGGCGCAGGATAAGGTTGATGCTATCGGAGGGCCGACCCTAGGGGCCGACCCTATTGCCGGCGCAGTAGCTGCCTTGAGTTATCTGAAGGGCTCTCCGCTAAAGGCCTTTATCGTAAGAAAGAAGGCCAAAGAGCATGGGATGCAGCGGCAGGTTGAAGGCCCGGCCATTGCCCCGGGAAGCAAGGTAGTCCTGGTTGATGATGTCGCTACTACCGGTAAGGCCATTATCGAAGCCAAGGAGATACTGGATAAGGCCGGGGTCAAGGTGGCGCGCGCTATCGTGATTGTAGATAGAGAAGAGGGCGCTACCGCTAATCTCGCCGGAGCAGGGCTCAAGCTCGAGTCCATATTTACCATTAAGGAATTCCTTTAGTTCGGTGGACGATAAAAAAATAGTCGTGGTGGGCGGCGGGCCTGCCGGGATAATGGCGGCAATAAGCGCTTCCTCCCCGAACGCCCGGGTTGTGCTCCTCGAGAAAAACAGTTCCCCTGCCCGTAAACTCCTTTTAAGCGGCAAAGGCCGCTCTAATCTTACCAATGCCTGCGAGCTTGATGCCTTTTATTCCCGTTTCTCCAAAAGCGGGGAGTTTTTAAGGGATGCCTTTAAGAGGTTTTCCAACCGCGACCTGATGGAGTTTTTCCAAAAGAGAGGTTTGCCTTTAAAGGTCGAGAGGCAACTGCGTGTTTTCCCGGTGACCGACAGCTCGGCCAGCGTCCTTGGCGTGCTCAAGAAGGAGCTGGAAAAGAAGAAGGTTAAGGTAATCTACCGCGCCGAAGCCAGGGATATTCTTATGCGCGAAGGCAGTATCAAGGGGGTTATTTTGTCCGACAGGAGTATAATACCCGCGGATAAGGTGATCCTCGCCACCGGCGGGATATCCTACCGGTTTACCGGCTCTACCGGAGACGGTATCCGGCTTGCCGAGAGGCTCGGCCACCGTATCGTGCCTCTTCAGCCGGGGTTGGTCCCTTTGGAGGTCAGGCAGGATTATCCCAGTGTTTTGCAAGGGCTCACCCTTAAAAACATCCGTCTTAAATTCAGCAGCAGCAGGAAAGAGATTATATCCGAGGTAGGTGAATTGCTTTTTACCAAAACCGGCGTATCGGGTCCTCTGGTTTTGTCCTTAAGCGCAATGATTGCAGAGTGGCTGCGGCAGGAAAAAAGCATCCAATTGAAGATAGATTTGAAGCCGGCATTATCAAAGGAGCAGCTTGATGCCAGGTTGCTGCGGGAGTTCAAATCAAACCCCAACAAGAATATCGCTAATACCTTAAAGGCGCTTTTGCCTTCGCGGATGGTAGGTTTATTTATGCAGATAAGCGGCATATCCTCTGAAAAGAAGGCTAACCAGGTTAATGCGGCAGAGAGGCATAGGTTGCTTGAACTTTTAAAAGGCATGCGCCTTGATGTTATCGGAACGTGTCCTATTGACGAGGCGATGGTTACCCGCGGAGGGGTTTCGCTTAAGGATATCAATCCCCGTACCATGGAGTCGCGGGTGGTGAAGGGTTTGTATTTTTGCGGAGAGATGATTGATGTGGACGCGGATACCGGAGGATTCAACCTGCAGGCAGCATTTTCTACCGGTTATCTCGCCGGCCTCAGCTCAGACTCAGGGACGGTTCTTGAGTCCGGTTAAAACTGTCCCCACCAGTAGGAGATAGGGACACTTTTGACCATGATTGAGAACCGTCCCTACTAAAAAAGATGATATATTTGGCTTCGGGTTCTGCAGCCAGGAAGAAACTTCTGCGTTTTTTCGGTTTCAAATTCAAGGTCGTCCCCAGCAACGTCAGGGAAACGGTGCGGGGCTCAAAGTTAAGCTGTGCCCGCCTGGTCCAGGATAATGCCTTGCGCAAGGCCAGGGAGGTCGCCGGGAAAGTGCGCTCAGGGATAATTATCGCAGCTGATACGATTTCGGTGCAGGACAACAGGATTTTCGGCAAGCCCCGGAGCATGCCCGAGGCGCGCCGCATGCTAAAGAAATTATCGCGCAGCCCGCAGTGGGTTTATAGCGGCATTGCGGTAATTGATAAGGAAAAAAATAAGACCAGGACTGCTTACGAGAAGACCAGGGTCTATATGGACAAGCTCAGCGACCGCGACATAGATACTTATTTCTCGCACGTCTCGCCGCTGGATAAGGCAGGGGCTTTTGATATTCAGGGCAAGGGCGCATTCTTTATCCGGCGCATCGAGGGATGTTTCTATAACGTGGTGGGATTGCCGCTGCGCAGCCTATTCCGCATACTTAAAGACCTTGGTTTTTTTGTTTTTTTAATAGCCGTTTTCTTAAGCGGTTGCTCCACCGAATACAACATCGCGACCAAAAAACAGGAGGCTTATTTCTACAGCACCGATAAAGAGGTGCGCATGGGAGAGTCCATTGCCCGCCAGGTAAGCCGTACCTATAAACTGGAAGAAGATCCGCTCCTTAAGCAGCGCGTAGAGAGTATCGGCAGGAAGATAGCGGCAGTCTGCGACCGCAAGGATATCGATTACCATTTTTATATCCTCCAGGACAAGGAGATTAATGCGGTTTCGCTTCCCGGAGGGTATGTTTATATTAACAGCGGTTTGATCGAAAAGGTGGATAATGATGATGAGCTCGCAGGCGTTATCGCGCACGAGATAGGCCACATTGTCGCCCGCCACAGCATCAAGAAACTGCAGGCAGCCATGGGGTATTCCGTTTTCAGAATATTGGTTGCTGCTGCTCCGCAGAGCGGAGGAGCAGGCAGCGCAGCGGACATAGCCTTCACCGAGCTCATGCTGGGGTACGGACGGGAAGACGAACTTTTGGCAGACCAGCTGGCTACCCGTTACATGAAAAGGGCAGGCTATGACCCGCACGCCATGGTTACCTTCCTGGAGAAGCTCCAGGAGGACGGCCGGCGCAAACCCTTAAGGCCCAAGTCTTATTTTAAGACCCATCCTTACGTGCCGGACAGGATACGCGTCGTGAAACAGGAGATGGGAGAGAATATTGATTTCTCGGATTATATCAATATTGAACAGGAGCCGGCTCAATAGGATAGTCCTGGGGGTTCTACTGGCAGGGTGTATTTTTTCAGGCAGTGCTAACACAGAGGAAATGAATAAAGAGAGTCCATTCGGGGTGCTGGCGTTTCTCCACTGGAACCATCCCTGGAATAACCACAAGTATCCCGACGAGAAATCCCTTAAAAAGGCGGCGGCCCTGATGAGGGAAGCCGGCATATCCTGGGTCAGGATGGATTTTCTCTGGGATGAGATCGAGCCTCGCAAGGGCGAGTTTGATTTTACCAAGTACGACCGCATCGTGGAATTGCTTTCTGCCTCCGGCATAAATATCCTGGGCCTCCTGGAATATAACTGCGCCTGGGACGGCGAGGCAAAGAAATGGAACGATCCTCCGCAGGATAACCGGCTTTTCGTAAACTACGCCGTCAAGGTGATCAGCCGCTACAAGGGTAAGATTAAACACTGGGAGGTTTGGAATGAGCCGGATTCTTCCATCTACTGGAGCCGCCAGGACAGCCTTAAGTCCTACTGCCTTCTCTTAAGGGAGGTTTATCTTGCAGCCAAGAAAACCGACCCGCATTGCCGCATCCTTAACGGCGGGATTGCCAACGGCATTGCGAGCGTCAATCATCTTTATGACAACGGAGGGAAAGGGTATTTTGATATCCTCAATATCCATATCTTCGAGTCTCCTTTCTGCAAGAGCTCCATTTCCAAGGTCAATGCCTATGTCAGACTCGCCGCCAATATCATGAAAAGGAACGGCGACGGTGATAAGAAGATCTGGGTTACCGAGACCGGATGCCCCGGTGTCCGGGAAGGCTTAGAGACGGCCAACTGGTGGTTGGGAAAGAATCCCGGCGAAGAAGAACAGGCAGAGTGGCTGAGGGAGGTTTACGGCGCATTGCTTAAGGAGAAGCCGGTGGCAAAGATTTTTTGGGCATTTTTAAGGGACTGCCGGAAGCACTGGGACAGCGGCGTAGACTATTTCGGCTTGGTGCGATGGGATTATTCAGTAAAGCCGGCCTTCCAGGCATATCGGCAGGAAGTCGAGGATTATTTTAATAACCGGCAGCGATAGGGGTGGCCGGACGACCGCAAAGGAGGAGGCATGAAGAAACTGGTGGCATTGCTGTTGGCAATAACGCTTTTATTGAACTGCTCGCCGCTTATGGCATCCCCGAAACATAATCCTTTAACCAAGGAAGATATCAAGGCCATTGCAATCGATGCTGTCAAGGCAAAGGGGATCGTGCTTAAGGAGGTTGATATCATTTACGACGAGGGCGGCAAGCTTTGGCTGCAGAGGTCCGGGATTGCGGCTATGAGGGAAAACAATCCTAACCACGGCATTCTCAAGCAGGGATTCCTATATAACTACCGCATCGTTTATTTTGATTTCAAGGACCCCGGAGCCAAGGATATCTGGGTTTTTATCGACAAGGATACAGGAGAGGTCTTGACGGTCTACGCCGAGCGCTGATCTTAAAAGAACAACGTCGTATTGCGGTTGAGCTGGGGGCTTGAGGCATTGCGAATGAGAAAAAAGGCTCTTCTTATTGTTTCGGCCGTTGTCCTGATCCTTGTTTTTCTTGACGCCTGTCTTTGCGCAGGGATGAATTATTACCTCATCCCGCATTTCATCAGCCCCCGGCTTGAACAATTATCGCAGCCTTCGCCGGAACGGCCGTTTAATCTCTTCGTGGGCAAAGTCAGTTTTAGCCCTCTGCGCTCCTTCGTACTGCAGGATGTCGTGTTATCGGGATCCTCCTCCCCGCCAGGCAGCTGTATCCTGCGCGCTCGCCAGGTGTATATAAATCTGGCGTTCTCCCCGTTGCTATTCAAGCAGATAGATATAAAGAGTATTACCTTTATCAGGCCGGAGCTTTATATCAGAAGGGACGAATCCGGAAACTGGAACATCGGTTTTTTATCAGACCCTTCCAGAAAAGAGGACGCAAAGAAGAGCGGTTTTAGAATAAGAAGAATAAGGGTCAAGAACGCCCGTCTCAACTACGAGGACCGCCTCAGGAAAGAGAATTCGTTAAGCCGCACCTTCGTCAACCTCAACCTCACCGTTAAAAACCGCGCCGCCTCAATTTATAGGCTTAACCTTAGCGTCCGTGCCCAGGACAAACAACGGGAATGCTTAGACCTTAAACTCGATTGCGATATTTCCAAGAAGCGGGTTGAAGGCTCGGCAAATTTCAGCACCGCTTATCTTAGCGAATACCGGGATTATTATCTCGATGACGTGCTTAAGCCGTGGGACCTAAAGGCCGACAATGTAGCCGGCCGCCTGCGTTTCGCTTATAGAGAGGATGCCCTTTCGTTATCCGGAGAGTGCGAGATATCCGGCGGAAGGCTTGCCTACGGTGATTTGAATATCAGGGCCGATGCAACCGTAAAACAGTCGCTCAAATACGCCAAGACGGATAAGCTGCCGAAGGATTTCAAGAGCGAGATATTCCTGCATGACGGTTCATTCGGAGGGGCGGATAACATCCTGGTAAGCGGTCTTAAATGCCGGACCTTGATTACGCAGGATGAATTCAAGATAACGGATCTTTCTGGTATGTTGAACAAGATGCCTTTGAGCTTAAGCGGGAGTTTCAGCCGTTACCCCCAAGAGCGGTTGCGTTTGAACGGGAAATTAGGCGCTATCGATACCGGACTTGAATTGAAGCTCCTTGCCGACAACCAAGGCGCCCTAGAGTGGCAGAGCAGAAGCGGCAGCTCCTATCTGGTGCTTCGTTCTGACATTACGGATGTCAAGGACCTCCTTTTTGATTTGACTATCGAAGGCAATATCAAGCCGGCGGATTTACTGGAATTACAACAAAACACGCCTGCCGGAGACATAGCTATCTCAGGCAGCATGACGGGCGAGCTGGATAAGTCGTCTTCCTATGAGGGCAATATCAATATGCAGTTTGAGGACTTTAGCTGGATGGGGATTGCCCCGCAGACATTCAGTATTGACGCCCCTATCAAGGACGGGATCCTGCAGGGCGCTATCCCCGGGCTCGATTATTACGGAGGCACCATAACGGGGATGATTCAGATGGATTCCAAAAGATGCGGCATAGAGCTTCAATTGAAAAAGGCATACCTGGAGGGATTCCTGAAGGCCCTTCCGCAATCCAGGGATATGAAAGGCGTGCTCTCCGGAAATCTGGCCTGCATTGCCGAGTGGGGCGCCCTTGATTCATTTAAGGGCGGGGGATATTTTAGGTTGACCTCGGGAGACTTGAGGGGATTTCCGGTTTTCTCGGTTGCGGAAAGCGGCATCAAGAGCATCATCAGCGGGTTTATCATGCCGATGTTTTACAAGGTAGAGGGTAATTTTTCATTGGATGAGGAAGGTATCACGGTCGATAATGCCCTCTGCAGCGGCCCGACCATTGACCTCATTGTTTCCGGCAGGTATTGTTTTTCCGGGGAGACTGATTTTACGCTGGGGGTAACCTTGGCAGGCGCGGGCATATTAAAGACCGCAAAGCACGTTATGTTTATCGTGCTTCCCTTTACCGTGGGGATAGATTTTTTCACTAATTCCATTCAGGTAAACGTCAAGGGCGACTGGCCGGAGCTCAAGCAGAGGACCAAGATCAGGCCCATGGCGTGGTTCAATAATTTGTTGAGTTTCAGAGACCAACCAGGCCCTTCCAGATACACCCTCAATAAGCTCTGGCTCCAATATTCTAACCAGCCGTAGCCCCACCGCTACCGTTATCCCCCCGGTCACCTTATACATTTAGCTTGACAACGGCAGAGGGGCATGCTATCCTTTGTATGAAAAGGGATACTTGTAATACAAATTATACCTATACCTCATAACGTTATCCTGATAAGGAGGAAGAGATGAAGGATTTTCCTACGTTTTTCGGCAAGGTTCCGGTGGGCACGAAAGGGCAGATTGTCATTCCGGCAGAAGCAAGGAGGGAGCTTAAGATAAAGCCGGGGGACAGCGTAATAGTTATCTCCGGCTCCCCGCAGCGCAGGACAATCAGTATTTTACCCGAAGAGGAATTCAATAAATTCCTGAAGTTTTTTGACCATATGGCCGGCATGAGGCATGAGTTTTCCGGGCGCGGCGGCAAATGAGGCATCCGTAAAAAAAATTGGAATATTTTTTGAATACCTGCGTCTAATATATGGAAAAACCAAACAACGAAGACAGCCTCTTTATAGAGCGGTTCCTTGGCGGCGAGACAGGGGGTTTTGAGGAGCTGGTGCGCAAATACCAGGACAGGGTTTTGAATATCGTCTATTCCCTTATAGGGAAAGACAGGGAATGCGAGGATATCGCCCAGGAGGTATTTTTGAAGGTTTACCATAATCTCGGTTCGTTCAGGCAGCGGTCTCAATTTTCGACCTGGCTTTACAGGATAGCGGTAAATGCCACTTATGATTTCCTGCGCCGGAGGAGGAATTTTCTTGATGAGGAAGTGTCGCCGGAGAATATCGCTGCCGGCTCCGACGGCCCACGGGAGGCATTGTCAAAGAGAGAAAAAGAAGCGGCGTTAAAGACGGCCCTGGCAGCAGTCCCCTTAGAATACAGGACGGCGCTTGTGCTTAAGGACATAGAGGGATTAAGTTATGCCCAGATAGCGCAGGTGTTAGGCTGCCGCATGGGGACGGTAGAATCGAGGATTTATCGCGCCAGGCAGATTCTTAAGGAAAAACTGCTTAAGGGCAGGGAGGAAGCGGCATGAAGGATTGCGCGAAAGCAAAAAAATTTCTGTCCCGTTATATTGACGGCCAGATAAGCGATAAAGAAAGCCTTTTTGTAAAGGCACATCTCTCGCATTGCCTGTTGTGCAGCAAGGAATATTTTGGGCTTTTAGAGGTCAAGCAGTTGATGTCGGCAAAGGAGCGCAAGAGCCTTCCTCCGGATTATCTGGTTTTCCGCTTACGCCAAGAGATTTCCGGCCAGCGGCAGGCGCAAGAAAGACCTTCCTGGATAGCTGTTGCCGGTGATCTTTCGCGGAGGTTAATCCCGGTGCCCGCGGCTGTTGTCGCATTATCGCTGGTATTTATGACATTTAGTTTAAAACAGCAGGCAGGCCGGTATTCCCTGGATGAGCATATCTTAAGCGGATCCGGAACGACGACGGAAATGGCCGCGAAGGTGATATTGGGGGCAGAATATTAAGAAGAGGAGGCAGGCATGAATAGGAATGCATTGTATCTGGCGATATTCGGGATTTTATGCGTTCTGGCAGGAGTGTTGGTCGGCGCCGGCATAACCAGGAGGGCATGGCCTGTTCCGGAAAGGCCGCCTTTCAGGCACAGGGCCGAACGTTTTATGGGGTATAGGCCGTGGGGGAAGCCGGCTGATAAAAGAGGAGGGGAGAGTTTTGTGGAGTTTCTGGCAGTCAAATTAGACCTCAGCTCAGAGCAGAAGGCAAAGGTTGCTGATATCCTGGAGAGCGCGCGGCTTAAGATTGATGAGATCGGCAGGAATGTCCGCAGCTCTATCTTAGGGATTAAGGATGACTCCGACAGGCAGATTATCGCCGTACTTAACTCTCAACAGCAGGAGAAATTCAAGGCATTACTTAAGGAATTCGAGAAGAGGGGCGGCCCGAAGAGGAAGCAGGGTGGGCATGGCCCGATGAGTGGACATGTGCCGCTTCCAGGAGAAGAATTACCTTCGCCCGAGGGATAAAAGACACAATAGGTATCGAGACAAGGCAGGGATAATACGAGAGACCTTATGTCCAGGAATATCGGCGTTTATTTTATAATACTGGCTTTCTTGCTTCTTCCGTGTAAGCCGGCGCTTGCTGATGAGACCCTGACATGGGATGATTGTATCAGGGAGGCGGCGAAGAACCACCCTGATTTAATAGCAGCCCAGCAAGAGGTAAAACAGTCCGAGGCAGCCAAGAAAATCACAGCGAGCTCACTTTACCCGCAGATAGACAGTAGCCTGAGCGCTGCGACTGCAAAGACTGCTTCGGGAGAGGGGGATGCTACGACAAGCAAGACAACAGACACCTATTCTTACGGCGTAACCGGCACGCAGCTGATATTCGACGGGACCAAGACAATCCAGGACGTAAAGGCAGCCTCGGAGGACATAAAGGCCTCAAGGCAGAATTTTAAATATACCTCGGTTACGGTAAGGTATAACCTGCGCAGCGCCTACGTCGCTTTATTAAAGGCGCAGGAACTTCTTAAAATCACGCAGGAGATTTACGATATCAGAAGGAGCAACTTTGAGTTAATCACCCTGCATTACCAGTCCGGCCTGGAGCACCGGGGAGCTTTATTGACTGCAGAGGCGGATTTAGCCGATGCAAAATACCAGATCTCCCAGGCGCAGAGGAGCCTTGAGGTCGCCCGGCGGCAACTCATAAAAGAGATGGGCCGGACAAAATTCACTCCCGTATCCGTGGAAGGGGATTTCAAGGTAAAAGACAGCATAAAGGAGAAACCCGCTTTTGAAGAGATAGCCAGGGACAACCCCTATTTACAAAAAGTCATTTCGCAAAAAACCTCAGCCCAGTTCAGCCTGAAATCGGCGTATGCTAATTTTTCTCCTACTCTTTCCGGTACGGCAGGGGCAAATAGGTCCGGTTCGCATTGGTCCCCGCAGGGTAACCAGTGGAACCTGGGGCTTGCTTTATCAATGCCGATATTCGAGGGGGGGTTGAGAATGGCGCAGGTTTCCCAGGCCGAGTCCTACCTGAACCAGCTCAAAGAGAACGAAAGGAGCACCAGGGACGCACTGGTGGTGGCGCTGGAAGAGACATGGGCTGCGTTTCAGGATGCCGTTGAAAATGTCGAGGTGCAGAAAAAGCAGCTCTCCGCCATCGAGGAACGCTCAAACATCGCACAGGTAGAGTATTCCACAGGTTTTACTACCTTTGACAACTGGATAATCATCGAGGACAATTTAGTCAGCCAGAAGAAGGCGTATCTGGACGCCCAGGCGAGCGCCTTATTAAGCGAAGCGGCGTGGATTCAGGCGAAAGGAGAGACACTGGAATATGAATAAAAAGAGAAGGATTACCTTTGTCATAATTTTAGTCTTGGTTGTTTCCTCCGTCCTGGTGATAATGAAGACGAAAAAGAACCAGGGTCTGGAGGAGACGGTCAGGGAGGTCAGGCCGACGCTCGGTTCCCTGCAGGTGATTATCTCGGCTACCGGAACGGTTTATCCTAAGAACCGCCTTGAGATAAAAGCGCCGGTCAGCGGACGCATCGAAAGCATCATGGTGAAAGAAGGCGATACCGTGAAGGTCGGCCAGACCCTGGCTCTGATGAGCTCAACCGAAAGGGCAGCCATCCTTGATGCCGCACGCGCACAGGGGGAGGAAAAATTAAAATACTGGCAGGAGGTCTACAAGCCTATAACGCTGTTGGCCCCGATCGCAGGCGAAGTTATCGTTGCCACCACACAGCCTGGACAGACCGTTACCACCTCGGATGCAGTAATAGTCCTGTCGGATCAGCTTATCGTGCGCGCCCAGGTAGATGAGACGGATATAGGCAAGGTCAAACTGGGACAGGATGCGAACATCACCCTTGACGCCTATCCGGATACCGTAATAAAAGCAAAGGTGCAGCATATATATTACGAATCGGAGACGGTCAATAACGTAACCATCTATAAGGTCGACCTTCTTCCGGATGAGGCGCCGGAATTCTTCCGTTCGGGGATGAACGCCACCGTGGATTTTATCGTGCAGAACAGAGAGAACGCCATGCTTGTGCCGGTTGAGGCAGTGCATAAGAATGACAGCGAAAGTTACGTCCTCCTGAAGCAGGAAGGCGGCAAAAATCCGGTTAAGCGTATTGTAACGTTGGGCATTACCGATGATAAGAATTACGAAGTCCTTTCGGGATTGAGCGCAGGCGATACGGTAATCATTACGACGAAGGAATACATTTTTCACAGCAGCAATAATACAGGCACCAACCCCTTTATGCCCAAGATGTCGAGCAAGAAGAAAAAGTAAACCCGGCAGAGAATAATATGATAGAGATAAAAAATCTTTACAAGACCTACCAGATGGGTTCTGTCAAGGTCGAGGCCCTGCGCGGGGTATCGTTGAAGATTTCGCAGGGGGAGCTTATCGCGATTATGGGGCCCTCGGGTTCCGGCAAATCCACCCTGATGCATGTCTTGGGTCTCTTGGACAGGCCGGATAAAGGTGAGTATCGCTTAAGCGGAGACGATATCACGAGGCTTTCCGATAAGGAACTGGCTTTGATAAGGAACCAGTTAGTCGGTTTCGTCTTTCAGCAGTTCCATCTGCTACCGAGGATGAGCGCTTTGGAGAACGCAGAGCTGCCTTTGATGTACGCCGGTAAGAGACACCTTAAAGAAAAGGCCCAGGAGGAAATAGAGGAGGTAGGTTTAAAGGAGAGGATGTTTCATAAGCCTAACGAGCTCTCAGGCGGGCAGCAGCAGCGCGTGGCGATTGCCAGGGCCCTGGTGAATGAACCTCCTATAATCCTGGCCGACGAACCCACGGGAAACCTCGATTCAAAAAGCAAGGAAGAGATAATCTCTATCCTCAAGAAGCTCAACCGCAAAGGCAAAACTGTTATTATTGTTACCCATGAGAACGAGATTGCTTCGCATGCCAGGCGTATCATACATATGCGCGACGGACAAATCGTGTCTGACGAGGTTACCTTGAAAACTACGCCGTCTCCTGAGACGGGGGGGATGGAAAATGTCATAAAAAACATCCTGTCGAGTTCCAGGAATAGGATCGGCACAGGGATGGAATTCTTGGATTACCTGCGTCAGGCTGTTTTCGCGATGCTTTCGCATAAGATGCGCGCCATACTTTCGATACTCGGCATACTTATCGGTGTTGCCGCGGTTATCGCCATGCTTGCGGTTGGTCAGGGAGCAAAAGAGTCTATTGAAAAACAGCTAGCTTCCCTGGGTTCGAATCTTCTGATAGTCAGGCCAGGTTCCCGGAGGTCAATGGGCGTAGCCTTGCAGGCCGGGACAGTAACGCGGTTTACCTTCCAGGACGTTACTGAGATCGGCAAGCTGAAGAGTTGCGTAAAGAGGGTCAGTCCCTCTGTAAGGGACAGGGGTCAGCTCGTTTACGGGAACAAGAACTGGAATACCCAGGTGGAGGGGGTGGGGGTGGATTATGCCGAGCTGCGCTCCGCAGTCCCTACCGTCGGGAGGTTCTTTACCAAAGACGAGCTGAAGATGAGAAAGAAGGTTGCCGTCCTGGGCATGACCGTGGTAAAGGAGCTTTTCGGAAATTCCAACCCCATCGGCGAGACCGTAAAAATAAACCTGATTAATTTCAGGGTAATCGGCATCCTGCCCGAGAAAGGATCGGCCGGACCACAAGACCAGGATGATACGGTGATTATTCCCATAACCACCGCAATGTACCGGGTGCTGGGCAAGCAATATATAGATTCCATTTACGTAGAGGCAGAAAGCTCCGATTCAAGCGATATTGCCGAAGAAAAGATAAGCGACCTTATCATAAAACAGCATCGTCTGTTGACGAGTGACCAGAAGGATTCCTTCCAGATCCACAATATGGCCGATATCAAGAAGACGCTTACCTCTACCACCCAGACGATGTCCCTGCTGTTGGGTTCCATCGCGGCCATCTCGCTGTTAGTCGGAGGCATAGGCATTATGAATATCATGCTGGTTTCGGTAACCGAGCGCACGCCTGAGATCGGCCTGCGCAAGGCCATCGGAGCCAATAACAAAGATATCATGGTCCAGTTTCTTATCGAGGCAATTTTGATGTCGTTTATCGGAGGGGTGGCGGGTATCGGCCTGGGCAGCGGGAGCGCGTTATTGATAACCGTTCTGGCAGGTTGGTCTGTCAAGATATCCTTGTTTTCGCTAGTGCTCGCTACGGTCTTCTCCCTGGTTGTAGGGATAGTATTCGGCCTTTGGCCTGCAAAGCAGGCCTCGCGGCTTAATCCGATCGAAGCATTGAGATATGAGTAAGTGCGTTAGGTAATCAGGTACGGTAAAAGGCGTAATAGGTTAGTTTGTTCACGGAGAAGGAGGGGAATGCCAGAGAAGAAACGCTTTGATTACAGGAAGGATAACGTTTTAACAGGAGCAGACAAGATGAGAAATTTCAATAAGCTTTTGTTTGTTTTGTTTCTTAGCGTAGTTTTTCTAGCGCAGCCGATAAGTGCCTTTGCGCGTCCCGGTCACGAAGGCCCGCGCAGGGGGCCGGAACATGTTTACGTCGGCCATGAAAGGTACCATTATCACGACGGCAGGTTCTATAGGACTTTTTTCTTTGGTCTGTTTGAGATACTGGTAGCTGCCCCTCCGATAGGAGCGGTTGTGACGGTTCTGCCTGCCGGATATGAGACAGTTTCCGTTGGAGGAGTAACTTACTATTATTACGACAACATCTATTACAGGGTTTGTCCTTCGGGATATGTTGTTGCTGAATCCCCCGCAGTCGTCTCTAACGTTGTGGTCGTGTCTTCCGCAACTGCGAAGACCAAGAAACCGTCTGACCAGAGTATAATAGTCAATGTCCCCAATTCAAACGGAAGTTATACCCCCGTTACGTTATTCAAGCAGAAGGACGGCTATGTGGGACCCCAGGGGGAATATTACCCCGGCAATCCTACTGTTGAGCAGTTAAAGGCCTTATACGGCAAGTGAAGCGACAGCGGACAACAGGACAGGAGAATATAACAAAGGAGGGTAGCGATGTTTAAGGTTAAGCGCGAAGCAGTTTTTGCGTTATTGATAGCAGGGTTACTTATGGCCCCGGCGGTTGCTTTGGCTGAGTCGACAGAAAAGCCTCCAGCTCCTCCTTCCGGCGACGAGATTGTCTCCAAGATGGAGCAGCAGCTGAACTTAAGTGAGGAGCAGGTCAGTCAGATTAAAGCGGTTATCGAGGATAATATTGCCAAGGTCCAGGAGGTCATAAAAAAGAATCTGGATACAAAATCTTTTAGAGACCAGACAATAGAGCTGCAAAAGGATATGGAGGTAAAGATTTCGCAATACCTGACTGCGGACCAATTGATACAGTGGAAAAATAGGAAGCAAGGCCGTCCCGAGCGCAGGATGGGTCCTCCCCCCGAAAACTAAGGAAGTTGATTTCTTATTTTAACGTTTTTAAACAAAAAGAGGTATCAGCTCATATGCTACCTCTTTTTGTTTTTTCCCCGGAGAGTCCTCTTTATGAAAGCTGGTGCGGAGGGAGGGAGTTGAACCCTCAAGGGTTTCCCCATACGCTTCTGAGACGTACGCGTATGCCAATTCCGCCACCCCCGCAAAAAGTCTCTCTAAGTATATCCCAGGCTTTGAATTATGTCAAATAAGAATTGCGGCTGTCGGAGTTTGTTGTTATAATATAATGTTTTAAAGGAGCGTAGATGATACCGAGTTTGATACAAATCAGCATAAAGGCAGTTCTGGAGAGTTTTATCCTGGCGGCGATAGGGTATTTCCTGGTTAAAAAGAATGTCCTGAAAGACGCCGGCCTGGACGCCTTAAGCCGGATGGTGGTGGAGCTAACTTTGCCGCTTCTGATATTCTGCCAGCTGATGCAGGAATTCAGGTTTAGCGCTTATCCGGACTGGTGGATTTTTCCACTGATGAGCATCGCCATAACCGTAATCGGTACAGCGGCAGGCTTGGCAGCAGTAGGATTTATGAAGAGAGGGCGCGAGTATAAGATGCAGTTTACGAGTCTCGTCGCCTTTCAGAACTCGGGTTACCTGCCTTTGGCCTTGATTGTAACCCTCCTGCCGAGAGAGCAGTCCGGACAGATGCTGATTTACCTGTTTTTATTCCTGATGGGGTTTAACCTAGTGATGTGGTCCGTCGGTTCGTATATGCTCAATTTCTCAACCGAGAAGAAATTTGAGATGGGGACGGTGTTTAGCCCGCCGGTGATTGCGACGTTAGTGAGCCTATTGCTTGTCTTCTTTGGCTTAAACAGTGTATTTCCGGATTTTGTAATCAGGCCCTTAAGGATGGTCGGCAACTGTACCTTGCCGCTTGCGATGTTCGTGGTAGGGGGAAGCATTGCCGAGATACGCCTTTCGCGGATAGACAAGAAAGCGATGGTGCTCTTGAACCTCGTAAAGATAGTTATTCTTCCGTCATTGGGGATATGCCTGGCGCTTTTCTTTAACATACCGAAGCTGATCGGCCTGCTTCTGGTGATGCAGCTTGCCATGCCGCCCGCTACTTCCTTATCCGTAATCGCGCGGCATTATAAAAAAGAGGATATCCTTATAGGCCAGGGCATATTCTTCGGCCACCTTGCGGCGCTGGTGACGCTGCCTTTATTTTTGAGTTTATATTTTGCGCTGGTCATGATAAAATGAGTAAAATTATCGCTACGAACCGCAAGGCCTTTCGCGATTACAGCATCATCGAGGCGTGGGAATGCGGGATAGAGTTAAAAGGTAGCGAGGTAAAATCGGTGCGGTCCGGCCAGGTGAACCTTGAGGATAGTTTTGCGCGGGTCGAGCCGCATGGCGTTATGCTCTATCATTTGCGCATCAGCCCTTACGAACAGGCCAGCTATCTTAACGTAGACCCCACGCGCGCGCGCAGGCTCCTGCTGCACAAAAGGCAGGTAGTTAAATTAGAATCTCAGATGGCGCAGCGCGGGTTCGCGCTGGTGCCTCTTAAGATTTATTTCAATGAGCGCGGTTATGCCAAGATAGAGCTGGCGCTGGCCAGAGGCAAGAAGCTCTACGACCACAGGAAGGATATTAAGAAACGCGAGTCAGACCTGGCGTTCAGGAGGCTGATGAAGAACCGACGCATCAGATAGCAGCTTAGAAGATAAGTAGCAACCGTTCTTTTGACAACAACCCTTGAATTACGAACAGCGAGTGACGACTTGTCAGTAGCTATCCTCCAAAGGAGGATATTAATAAGCGAATAGCGTTATTAAGATGCTATAAGAAAAAGGGTATGGGAAAAGTATTTCTCACATGTTTTTGGGGTGACAGCGACGAACGCAAGTGAGGAGCGCCAGAGGGGCAAAGCCCCTATGGAGAACGAGCGTCATGGAAGCGAGACATGGGTAAGATACAGCAAGAAGCGTTCTTTTGAAAAGCAACCCTTGAATTACGAACAGCGAGTGACGACGGGGGTGAATGGGCTCGACTTAGGTACGTCGGGTAAAGGTAGCATGCCGCGGACGCAGGGTGGGCCGCGTTAACAATCCTTGCAAAAATAAACGCAAACAGAACACTGTTTGTTGACGGCCCTATGGCAATGTCAATGGCCGCAAGACCAATGATGGCGCCAGTGGGTTTGTCCCCAGTCTCCCTTAACTAATATTAAGGGAGCCTCTACGCGCCGGGTCTACAAGGCGCAGTAGAGCACTATAGTAGACTGGCCCCTTGCCACGCCTTGAGGCGGGGGCGAGAGTTCCAAAGGCTGCCTGTCGCGAATCCTGTCCCGCAGGAGGCGCGGCAGTAAGATAAATTACGGGACTAAGCATGAAGCGACCTTTATCTGGATGCTTAAGGACGGCGGTTCGATACCGCCCACCTCCACCAGATAAAACAGGGCGCTGTTTTTTGGCGCCGCTTTTTTAGATATGAAGACATTCAAAATTATAATCCTGGCATTGATGCTGGCGGCATTCGCTGCCGGCTGCGCCACTATTCCCAGCCGCGGAGGCCTGCCCAATTACAGCATAAACGGTGTCTCTTATGTCCCGCTGGCGGCGCTCTGCGAGTCGCGCGGGATAAAATGGGAATACGACCCTTACAGCAAGACGATAAACCTCGCCAAGGACGCGCATCACTTGAACCTGATGGTAGGTGAAAGGCTTGTTTTGGTTGACGGTGTTGCGCAGCACCTGCGTTATCCGGTTGATTTTTACCGGGGCGCGATCGTCGTTCCGTATAAATTCAAGGAACAGGTCATAGACGTTCTTTTCAAAGAACAGAAGCCTTCCCGCCGGGCTGTGGCTGTCCCCCTGACGCGTTTTAAGAAGATTGTAATAGATGCCGGCCACGGAGGCACTGACCCTGGCGCAATAGGAACTACGGGGGTGCGCGAGAAGGTCTTAACCCTTGACATTGCCAAGCGCCTAAGCAGGCTGCTCAGGCAGGATGGTTTCGAGGTCGTTATGACGCGCACCAGCGATACCTTTGTCTCGCTTAACAGGCGGGTGGATATCGCCAATAACTCAAAAGCCGACCTTTTTATCAGCGTGCACGTTAACGCTAACCGCGTGCGCAGCCTCAGCGGTTTTGAGGTATATTACATTACGCCCAAGATTAACGACGCCAAACGCGCTTTCAGCACGGCGCAGAGCGTAAACCCCGCGTTTACGAGAAGTTGCTTTGCGGGAAATTCCGCCTATCTTAAGGCAATCCTCTGGGATATGATTTATACTTACGACCGCGCCGAGTCCATCGAATTAGCCGGTTCTCTCTGCCGCTCCACGGAGCGCGAGCTTAACTGCCGTATCCTGGGAGTAAAGAGCGCGAATTTCCACGTCCTGCGCGGGGCGCGTATGCCGGCAGTGCTTGTAGAGGTAGGTTTCCTATCCAACCCCACCGAGGAGCGCATGCTTAAGAACAGCTATTACCGCCAGCAGATAGCCGAGGCTGTTGAGCAGGGGGTATGTAATTATGTCATTGATTATCCTACAACGGAGGTATCAAGTTGAGCAAAGCAATCGGAGTTTTTGATTCCGGCGTCGGAGGACTGACGGTAGTAAAGGAGCTGATCCGTCAGCTGCCGTCGGAGGATATCGTTTATTTCGGGGACACCGCGCGCGTGCCTTACGGCGTTAAGTCGCGCGAGACGGTCATACGTTTCTCGATAGAAAACATGCTGTTTCTTCTGGAGCAGGACGTCAAGCTCATCTGCGTTGCCTGCAATACCGTCTCCAGCCTTGCGCTTCCCATCATCAGGAATTATTTTAAGGTTCCCATAGTGGGCGTCATTACCCCCGGCGCCATGAAGGCAGTA
This sequence comes from Candidatus Omnitrophota bacterium, assembly GCA_041650795.1. Taxonomy (GTDB): domain Bacteria; phylum Omnitrophota; class Gorgyraeia; order Gygaellales; family Profunditerraquicolaceae; genus JBAZKK01. The sequence goes on from JBAZKK010000009.1 coordinate 33,148, forward strand.
TACGCCACGCGTAACAAGCGCATCGGCGTAATCGGCACCCGCAGCACTATCAGGAGCCGCGCCTACGAGCAGGAGATCAAGCGCCTTGACCCCGCAATTTCCGTGAAGACTGCTGCCTGCGCTTTATTCGTGCCTTTTGCCGAAGAGGGTTTTACTTTTGGCAAGGCAGTAAGCGAGGTGGCGGCGCATTATTTAAAGCCGCTGAAGGCTGCCGGGGTTGATACCGTTATCCTGGGCTGCACCCATTATCCGCTACTGAAGCCGGTGATTAAAGAAGCAATGGGAGGCCACGCAACATTAATCGATTCCGCAAAGGAGGTCGCGCTTGAGGTAAAGGAGATCCTTTCGCGCGAAGGACTGCTTAGCAGGATTACCTCCCGCGGCAGGCAGAGATTCTACGTAAGCGATAACCCTGAGTGGTTCTCGAGTCTCGCGCGCCGCTTCCTGGGCCGCGCGATAAGCGACGCCAAAAAGGTAAACCATGTATAGCGTCAAGGTAGAGGCGAATTTCAGCGCAGCGCACAACCTGCGCAACTATAAAGGCAAATGCGAATCCCTGCACGGCCACAACTGGAAGGTGGAGGTCGCGCTTTCCAGCGATAAGCTTGATAAGGCCGGGATGGTAATGGATTTTAAGAAGCTCAAAGCGCAATTGAAATGCGTCCTCGATAAGCTCGATCACGGTTATTTAAATAAGGGCGCTTATTTTAAGAAGATCAACCCTACCTCGGAAAACATCGCCCGTTACATTTATGAAAGACTTAAGGCGCGCATCAAGGGATTGGCGAGCGTAACCGTTTGGGAATCGGATACCTGCGCAGCCAGCTATTACGGGGAATGAAGAAAGCGGTTGTTCTTTTGTCGGGAGGTCTGGATTCCGCGGTAACGCTGTATCTGGCAAAGAAGAAAGGCTTTAGTTGCCAATGCCTTATTTTTGATTACGGCCAGCGCCATCGCCGCGAGATAGCGTCAGCCAGGAAGATTGCCGTTTCTTCGGGCTGCCCGTTTAAGGTTATCAGGATTTCGTTTCCCTGGAAGGGGTCTGCCCTTTTGGATAACAGCAAGAAACTGCGCTTGAGGATTCCAGGAAAGAGCGGTATCCCGGCCAGTTATGTGCCTGCCAGAAACATCGTATTCTTGAGCTTTGCGCTGTCCTTTGCCGAGGCTTCAGGCGCTCGCGCCTTGTTTATCGGAGCGCATACGCAGGACTACAGCGGTTATCCGGATTGCCGGCCGGGATTCTTTAGCGCTTACAGAAAGGTGATCGCTGCCGGCACAAAGTCCGGGGTTGAGGGTAAAGGCATTAAGATTTTTACCCCGCTCATCAATAAGGGCAAGGCAGAGATTGTCAGGTTGGGGGACAGGCTTAAGGTTCCGTTTAAGTTTACCTGGTCATGTTACCGCGGCGGGGAAAAACCCTGCGGCAGCTGCGATAGCTGTCATCTGCGGGCGCGGGGATTCTATCAGGCAGGCTTGAATGACCCGGCTATCGGTTAAGAGGATATGAAAGGCAAAATCAACGAGATTTTTGAAAGCGTCCAGGGAGAGGGGTTGTATTTAGGAGAGAAGCAGCTCTTTGTGCGTTTCTCAGGATGCAACCTTAACTGCTGGTTCTGCGATACCAACCACCGCAAGTTCAAGGAATACGAG
>JBAZKK010000010.1:0-31961 GCA_041650795.1 Candidatus Omnitrophota bacterium
AAGCTGCGCAGGGGGGTTATAATTTGGTATAGAGTAAAGGGGGGAAGCGCGATGATAGATATAGAAGTGCTCCGTTTGGCGTTATCAAAAGAAGAAGATGCCATAAAGACCTATCAGGGCATGTTGGCAGGGCGCCCCAACCTCAAAGAGTTGCTTTCCTTTTTGATTACCGAAGAAGAAAAACATAGGATGTTGATACAGAAAAAGATTTCCGAGATGGAGAGTTTTTAATAGCCTTATCATATGTCAGTAGCATTCCGCGTTAATTACAAAAGTAGGGTTTCTTCGACGCCGCTGCCCAGTGAGGGCCTGGGTGAGGAATTCCGCCTTGAAGGCACTAACGGCAGCCTCGTGCTCTTAATCCACGGGTTAACCGGCACCCCGCATGAAATGCGGTCTTTGGCGAATTCTCTTAACCGCCAGGGATACGCCGTAATAACGCCGTGCCTTAAGAACCACGGCCAGCCGTTGGAGATACTTCAGGAGACCCGTTGGCAGGAGTTTCACCAAACGGTGAGAGATGCCTTTATCGCCGACAAGGATAGGTATGAACAGGTATTTGTCGCGGGGTTATCAATGGGCGCGCTCCTGGGGCTTTTATTAGCCGAGGAGGCGCCGGATAAGGTATCGGGGGTAAGCTGCCTCTCGCCTACCTTATTTTACGACGGTTGGAATACCCCGTGGTATCGCTGTTTCCTTCCCCTGATATACATTTTACCTCCGTTGGAGAGGCGTATTTATTTTAAGGAAGAGCCGCCCTACGGCATTAAGAACGAGGCGGTGCGTAAAAGGGTTCATAAGTATTACAGCCAGGCCAACTTTGATAATATGGGTAATGTCGGCCAGTACGGCTACCCGTATTTTCCGGTTGTGATGCTGCATCGGTTACAGCGATTGGCAAGATATTTGATTCCCCGGCTCAAAAACGTAACTTCTCCGGTACAGCTTATACAGGCCAGGGATGACGATATGACCAGCATCAGGAATTCTCAATTTATCTATAATCGCGTTAGTTCGAAGATCAAAGAGGTTGTTCTCCTGGATGATTCTTATCACGTGATTACCGCTGACCAGCAGCGCGAACGGGTGTCCGATGAAGTGATAAGGTTCTTCGGCAAGTTAAAAAAGCCCTGATATGCATAAGATAAGGCTGGCGAGTTTATCGGATTGCCTGGTATTTTTCGACTTTGACAATACCATCACCCCCTTTGACGTCCTGGACGATATCGTAAAGCGCTTTTCAATAGATAAGAAATGGATGGCCTTTGAGGATGCCTGGAGGCAGGGGAGGATAGGTTCCCGTGCCTGCCTTAAGGGACAGCTGGAGTCGGTGAGGGTTTCCAGAGGAAGCCTTTTAAGGTATCTTTCCCGCATTAAGATAGACCAGCATTTCCCCGCTATATTCTCGATGCTCAAGAGAGAGGGGATAAAGCCGGTGGTTTTAAGCGACAGCTTCACCCCTATTATTGAGCATATCTTGCGTAGCAATGGGATCAAGGGGGTCTTGATATACGCCAACAACCTGAGGTTCTCCAATTACAAGCTGATACCCTCTTTCCCTTATCATAATAAGCGCTGCCGCCGCTGCGCGCACTGCAAAAAGAAAAACTTGCTTAAAAAGGGCATCAGGGATAAAATAATCCTCTATATAGGAGACGGCTTATCCGACGTTTGCCCTGCCGAATACTCAGACGTAGTCTTTGCCAAGGGCAGTCTCCTTAAGCATTTCAGGGACAAGAAAAGGCTTTGCGTGGCATTCAAGAATCTGGACGATATCTATAATTATTTCAAAGGACTGGAGAGATGAAGACCAAAGAGAGGACAGTTATCAGAAAACCGGTTAAAACTTTTAAGGACAGTGATTTACTGGAGATGGAGGCGGAATATTGCTCCTGGGGAGACACTGTGCATTACGCCCAGAAGCTCAATATCTTTGAGCGTTGCGAGGGGGTATATCTCTATGATAAAAAAGGGACCCCTTATCTGGATCTTCAGATGTGGTATTCGGCGGTCAATTTCGGATACAAGAACCCTCGCCTGAACAATGCAATGAAGGCACAGCTCGATACCTTGCCGCAGCTCGCCTGTCAGTATCTGCACAAAGAGAAGATACTCCTGGCGGCAAAAATTGCCAGGCGCGCCAGGCTTTCCTTTGAAACCAAGGGTAGGGTGCATTTTAATATCGGCGGCTCTGCGGCAGTTGAGGATTCGCTTAAGGTAGTGCGCAGCCACACCGGCAGGAACCTGGTCTTCGCCTTTATGGGCGGATACCACGGGCGCACCCTGGGCGCCTCTGCTATAACCTCAAGTTACCGTTACCGCGAGAAGTTCGGGCATTTCTCGGACCGCGCCTGTTTTATCCCCTATCCCTACTGTTTTCGCTGCCCCTATGATAAGAATAAAGATTATTGCGATATGTATTGCCTCAAGCAATTCGAGCGGCTCTTTGAGACGGAATATTATTCGGTAGTGAACAAGAAGAACTCCAAATGCGAGTTTGGGGCCTTCTACGTCGAGCCGGTGCAGGGGACCGGCGGATACGTCATACCGCCGCGCGATTATTTCGCAGGGCTCAAAGACATCCTGGATAGGTATAATATACTACTGGTGGATGACGAGGTGCAGATGGGATTTTTCCGCACCGGTAAATTCTGGGGCATCGAGCATTTTAGCGTGGTGCCGGATATCGTGGTATTCGGAAAATCGCTGACTAACGGCTTAAACCCCCTCTCCGGGATATGGGCAAAGGAAAAACTCATTTCTCCCCAGGTATTTCCTCCGGGCTCGACCCATTCCACATTCTCATCCAATCCTTTAGGCACCTCCATAGGCCTGGAGACCATGAAGTTAATCGAAGAGTCGGATTTCGCCGATGATGTTCCGGAAAAAGGGGAATATTTCATTTCGCAGCTAAAGAAGCTGCGCAAGAGATATCCTCAGATAGGAGACGTTGATGGGCTGGGCCTGGCGCTTAGAGTCGAGATGTGCCAGAAGGATGGCTTTACCCCCAACCGCGAGCTGACCGATGCCATGATGAATATCGGCCTGGGAGGCAAGCTTACCGCAGGCGGGAGGAAGCACGGGTTGATACTTGACGTCGGGGGTTATTATAAAAACGTATTCACCCTGGCCCCTTCCCTTTATATCAAAAATAAGGAGATTGACCTGGCAGTTGACCTTTTTGAGGAAGCGTTGCGCAAGGGCATTGCCTTGACCTCTTAAACGCCCTTGCTTTGAGGTTCCGGATGGTATTGAAGCAAGAAGCGCGTATCCTGAATTTCGATAACAGCCTTACCCGCCAAAAAAGACTTCTCAGTAGGTTTAACCCTAAGATAGTCGATTTCTCAGAGTTCTCTGCTGCTTGCCGGCATTGGATGAGCCGCAGAATCAGAGATAAAATAAGCGGCATCCTTGATCCGCATGATAAAAGCGCCCCTACCTTTATCGGCTCTGGTGATTATCACCATATTTCCGGCGTCCTTCTTCGGCAATTTCAGCAGCCTTTAACACTTCTTGTATTTGATTTTCATCCGGACCTGGACGTTGTGCCTCCCAGATTGGGTTGCGGCTCGTGGGTAAGCAGCGCCATGAGAATGGATAATATTAAAAAAGCAGTGCTGATAGGGGTATCCTCCAAGGATATCTCTGGTTGGCGCATTCAGAGCCTTGACTTCGGCTCTATGAAAAATAGCCGTGTTGAGATTTACCCCTGGCAACAAAGCTCTACCGATGTTATTCTCAGAAAAGTCGCGGATAATGCCTCGTTTGATGTTGAGAGGAAACCGTTACTGAGCAGGATACGCTGGCAGCAGCTTAAAGACGGGGATTTGAATGTTTCATTCGGCCGCATTCTAAAGAGGATTCCTACGCCCGGTGTTTATATCAGTATTGATAAAGACTGTTTAAAAAAGCAGTATGCCTTGACTAATTGGGAAGAAGGCGTCATGGAACTGGACAGCCTTCTTTTCATGCTCAGCTTGATAAAAGAGAGGTTTGATATCGTGGGGCTGGATATCGGCGGAGAATATTCCCTGCCGCGCCCCGGCAATATACTTAAAAGGGTTTCCCTTGCTTTGGACCACCCCGGGGATTACAGCGCCCGCGCGAAAACACAGGAATGCATTGATAGGGTTAACGAGGATACCAATATCAAAATATTGGAACTGCTCAATGTTTAGGCTCTTCCGGTAAAGCTCACCAGGACTATCCCGATTACGATAAGGAGTGTTCCCCCCCAGCGTTTCAATCCCACTTTTTCTTTGAGAATCACATGAGAGCCAAAGGCGATAAAGATGTAGTGCATACTGTCCAGGGAGAACGCGAGGTTAAGGTCTGCCTTGGAGAGCACGAACAGCCAGATGAAAAGGGAGAGTGTGCTAAAAGAAAGGGCGAACCAGACCCGCGGCACCAGCGCCAGCCTTAGGAGGAACCCCAGGAGTTTGCGGATGCCGTTGATGTTGAAAGAGAGAGAATTGATGGAGTTTTTCAGGAAAAGCTGGCTAACTGTATCGCAGGCGCTTGTGGCGATAATCAGGAGTATTATGTATAAGAGGCTCATCTTCATCGAGCGGCTGCCTTTGTATCTTCGCCGGTAAGCGATACCATTATTACCCCTGCCAGGATAAAGAATATTCCTACCCAGCGCAGGAAGGTTATCCGCTCGCCGAGTAAGATAATCGAGACGAACGGGACAAGGATGTAACTGAAACTGGCGATAGGAACTGCGATGCTTAAATCTATCTTGGAGAGGACTGCCGACCAGATGATGAAGGTTGCCAATACCGAAACCAGCCCTATCCAGAGGAAGCCCGAAGAGAGGATTGCCTGGATGAATACCGCTGCTTCATGCAGCGAGGTTATGTTAAGGCCGCTTTCAGGGAGGGCGCTTTTTTTGAAACAGAAATGGGTAAAGGTCTCCAGGATATCGGAGAAGACGAGGAAGGATAGTATTTTTAAGGTCAGCCGATTCTTAAACATGTTGAATATTCCCTACGCACTACGCAGAAACGCTTTCCAAGCCAATCGGGAAACTGTTTCTGCTTTGGATGGGGAAAGTGTTTCCAAGCGATAAATACCTTGATTAGGGATGTATTTTATCATAAAATTAAGCTTAAACCAGCAAAAATATAATCAATGTCCTTATTTAAAGAGATTCCCCCTACCGCGGGATTTCCGCTTTCCATTCAAGATTTCTTGAAACCGTACATTCCAGAGAGCCTGGAATGCGATTTCAGAAGGTATTGCGGATTAGCGTATGCCAGGGTTACCTATTCCGGAACCGCCGCTTTTTATCTTATCCTGGAGAGCCTTAAAAAAATCTCTTCCCGCAAGACCGTTATTATTCCGTCTTTCGTCTGCCCTTTAGTGGCGTTGGCAATAGCAAGGGCAGGGCTTAAAGTTGAAGTCTGCGATATCCGGCAGGATAGTTTTGATTACGATTACGTTCTTCTAGAAAGGCTCTGTGCCGCAAGTCAGGATATACTGGCGGTGGTGGCAGTGCACCTGGGAGGCATTGCGGTAGATTTTGCAGCTCTCGAAAAAACAGTTAGAAAATACGGAGTATTCATTATTGAAGATTGCGCTCAATCCCTCGGAGCAGAGTATGCCGGCAGGAAGACGGGCGCATTGGGAGATTTTTCTTTTTATAGCTTTTGCCGCGGCAAGGGGCTGACCATTTATGAGGGAGGAATTATTGGCGCTAGCCGGGAGGAATACGCAGGGATAATTGAGGAGATCTTCACCACCTTAGTGCGGGATGATTATCTTTCCGAGGCGCTCAAGATCCTGGAGCTTCTCGGCTACTGGATTTTTTACCGTCCCAGCCTTTTCTGGTTTGTTTATGGTCTCCCGCAGCTCTTCTGGAATTTGAGCGGCAACAACCTCCGGGGCGTCAATGAATATTTCGATACCAATTTCCCCATGCATAAGGTCAGCTTTTTCAGGAAATCCGTCGGCCACTCCCAGTTTGGGCGTTTGGAGCAGGAAATAGAAAAACAGAGAGAGAAGGCTGCTTTTTACATCCGGTCCTTAAGCGGGTTAAATAGCATTGAGGTAATCAGGGATGCACAAAATACCATTTCAAACTACCCGTACCTAACCTTGATTTTAGATGATATCAGCCGGCGCAATAATGTGTTAAGGAGTCTGAAGGCTGCGGAGGTTGGGGTTTCCCAGATTTACGCCTCCGCTATTACCGATTACGATTATTTAAAGGGGATTGTCCCTGAACGCGATTGTCCCGCAGGCCGTTACATTGCCGCACGCCACCTCACATTATCTACCAGCGTATTCTTGAGTAAAGATGATTTAGCAAGAGCCGTTACCATAATCAAGAAATAAAACTAAGGAGGCAATATGGATTGGAAGGTGTTTCTTATGACTTTTAGCGCGATATTTCTCGCAGAGCTGGCTGATAAAACCCAGTTGGTTGGCATGGGGTTGTCGGCAAAAACCGGCAGGCCGGTTTCGGTATGGCTGGGTTCGGTGTGCGCTTATATTGTAGTAACTGCGATAACTGTAATTTTGGGCGCCTTGCTGGGTAAATACATTAAGCCTGAAATCATCCGTTATTGTGGGGCAGCCGTTTTTCTGATTATTGCTCTTTTGATGGCGTTAGGAAAGATTTAACTTCTTAAAATACAGATAGATAGGATTAAAAGGCTTCCGGAGTTGACTAATTGCCAGAAGTTGTTATAATGTGGTGGAACATTTGCCGGCGTAGCTCAGTTGGTAGAGCAGCGCTTTCGTAAAGCGCGGGCCGGAGGTTCGATCCCTCTCGCCGGCTTAAGCTTGTCATAATCGTTCTCCGGCCCGAAGGGGGTGCGGGGGAAAAGTTCTCCCGCGTATTCCTGCCATTTTTACCGATAGGCAGGCGGAGTGACAGTCCGCCATGTTTCTTGGCGGACGCCAGAGGGGCAGAGCCCCTATGGGGAGCGAACGTAAGTGAGCGACGGGCCGGAGGTTCGATCCCTCTCGCTGGCTTGAGTTTAACCAGAGACGTTTTCCTGCTCAATTTGGTAGTGTCTTAAAGAGAAGGCACTTTTCAGTACCATGAGAAAGGCATCTCCTTTTTACAGTTTCCGCTTTGAGTTGGAAAGCGTTTCTGCTTTGGATTGGAAAGTGTTTCTGCTTTGGATATATGGCGAGATTCAGGAAGGTATTAAAAAACCGTAATTTTTTCCTCTTGTGGGTGGGCCAGGTTATCTCTCAATTAGGGGATAGGCTTGACCAGATGGCCCTTATCGCCCTGGTATATTCCCGCGCCCAAGGTTCGACGCTCGGCCTCGCCAAGATACTTTCTTTTACAATTATTCCGGTTTTTATCATCGGCCCCCTAGCCGGGGTTTACGTAGACAAGTGGGACCGCCGGCGCACTATGTATGCCTGCGATTTCCTGCGCGCCACCCTGGTATTTACCATCCCGTTTTTCCTCTTTTCACTGAAGAATCTTGTGCCTATCTATGTTATTATCTTTTTGGTTTTTGCGGTCGGCAGGTTTTTTGTTACCGCAAAATTAGCGGTTATACCGGACCTGGTAGACAAGGAAGACCTTCTGATAGCTAACTCCCTGGTTAATACCACCGGCATGATTGCGGCGATACTCGGTTTCGGCATAAGCGGCGTGCTGGTGGATTGGCTGGGCGCTAAAAGCGGCTTTTACCTCGATGCGTTCAGCTTTCTCGTATCGGCGATTTTTATATTTCTGATTGCGTCCAAAGCCAAGGTCGCCATGGACCTGCGCCGCGTCAGTAAGGATATCGTAGATGTCATACGCAAGTCAGTCTTCCAGGAAATCAAGGAAGGGGCCCTTTATTTTATAAGGCGCAGTGAGATACGTTTTGCTGCCGGGGTGATGTTTCTTCTCTGGTCGGCGCTCGGCGCAATCTATATTGTATTGATAGTCTTTGTGCAGAATACCCTGGATTCCGCGGTGAGGAGCGCAGGGACTAAAGACCTGGGGTTGTTAATTATGTTTTTGGGGGTAGGGCTTTTTGCAGGCTCCATGCTTTATGGACGCCTGGGCCAGAGGGTGTCCCATTATAAAACGATATTCGCTTCCCTGACTTTAAGCGGGATAATGCTGGTTGTTTTTGCCCTCGTCATTAATGCCTCGCGGGATTTCGGGATAGCAGCCTGGCTGGCACTGGGGCTGGGGTTAGTCGTCTCGCCGATTATGATTGCTACCAATACCATCATCCATAAGGTCAGCGATAACGAGATGATGGGCAAGATATTCAGTTCTCTGGAGATTATCATGCACCTGGGATTTATCCTGTTTATGTTTTTAAGCAGTATGCTGGCCGAGCGCATACCGGAGGTGGCGATACTGGTGGCAGTAGGCTGCGTATTAACGGCCCTGGGTGTCATAAACTTTGTTTGTCACCGTAAGATACCATGGTTAGATTAGCGGATAATAAGCATTATACCGAGGAGAGAGCTATTGAGGCATTGCCGTTTCCTACGAGGGTTTACCTGCCGCTCTCGCAGCATCTGGGAAAGGCCTGCAATCCTGAGGTGAAGGTCGGGGATGTTGTTTTGACCGGCCAGCGCATCGCTTCCATTGAGGCGCATGTCACCGCGCCAATCCATGCCTCGATATCAGGGAAAATCAGCGCAATACAGCAGTGGCCTCATCCGGCACTGGGAAGGTGCCAGGCCATAGTTATTGACGGAGACGGCAAAGACGGTAAGGCGCCTTTTAAGGCCAGGACCGATAACGAGGTAGAGAAACTTACGCCTGATGATATCAGGCAGATAGTCCGGGATGCCGGCATAGTAGGCATGGGGGGCGCGTCTTTTCCTTCTTATATAAAGCTCACTCCTCCCAAGCCGGTTGATGTCCTGTTAGTTAATGCCGCAGAGTGCGAGCCGTATCTTACCGGTGATTACCGCCTTATGTTAGAGAAGACTCCGGAGATCTTTAAAGGGATAAAGGCGGCAGCAGGCTGCCTAGGCGTAAAAAAGGTATTTATTGCCGTTGAAAACAACAAACCCGCGGCTATCGCAAGGTTTAGGGAGTTGTCAGCAGCCCAGGGGATTGATATTAACGTAAAGGTTTTAAAGTCGGCATATCCGCAGGGTGGGGAAAGGCAACTCATCAGGAATATAATAGGAAAGGATGTTCCGTCTGGGAAGCTGCCTTTTGAAAACGGGGTAGTGGTGCATAATGTAGCGACGCTGTTTGCCGTCTATGAAGCGGTTTACTGCGGTAGGCCTTTATACCAGCGGGTGGTAACGGTTACCGGAAGCCGGCTGGAGAACCCCCGGAATCTTTTGGTGCGCCTGGGTACACCCATCAGGGAACTTATCGGTTTCTGCAAGCCTAGGGTTGACGGTATTTCCCGTATCGTTATCGGAGGCCCGATGATGGGTATCGCTCAGTACACCCAGGATGTGCCGGTGATTAAATCCACTACCGGGGTAGTGCTGTTTAGCGAGAAAGAAGCTCCAGTGCTGGAAGAGGGGGCCTGTATCCGTTGCGGCTCCTGCGTGCGGGCATGCCCGGCTGGATTAATGCCGTGCCTCATTAATCTGGCATCGGAGAAAGAACTCTGGAAAGAGGCAAAGGCTTATTGCGCGCTTGATTGCATCGAGTGCGGGCTCTGTAATTATGTTTGTCCCGCAAACCGCAGATTGACCCAGTCCATCAAGAGAGCGAAGCTTGAGGTAGTAAAATGAAAGAGATGGCGCGTTACGGACTTGTCCTGAGCTTAATCTGCGTAGTGGCGAGCGCATCTTTGGCTCTGGTCAATAGGATTACCAAGCCGCGCATTATCGCCCAGGCCAGGGCAGAGGAAGAGGCGAGCCTGAAAGAGGTTATGCCGGAGGCAATACGCTTTGAAGCCGTAAAATCGGGGGGGAGCGTTTTATATTATAAGGCCTACGGACCGGACGCTAAGATTATCGGCGCCGCCTTTAAGGCTGCCCATAAAGGGTATTCCAGCGTAGTAGAGACAATGGTGGGGATGAAAATAGACGGCACGATTTGCGCCATCAAGGTGGTAAGCCAGAATGAAACCCCCGGATTGGGAGCGCGTATCAGCGAGCCGTCTTTTGCCGGGCAGTTTAAAAACAAAGACATTGATTTAGACGGCGTCCAGGCCATTACAGGCGCTACCATTTCATCGCGCGCCGTGATTGATGCCGTAAAAGAAAAGGCTCGAGAGATCGAAGGGTTAATTAAAGATGCACGATAGATTGGTAGTTTCTACATCGCCGCACCTGCACGCCGGGGAATCCACCAGCCGTATTATGTGGCTGGTGGTCTTAAGCTTGGTGCCTGCCGGGATAGCAGGCGTGGTTATCTTCGGGTTGTCCGCTCTGGGCGTGATAGCGCTGGGGATAGCTTCCGCAGTGTTCGCCGAGGCGCTCCTGGAGGCGCTGACAAAAAGGAAGATTACAATTCTAGACGGCAGCGCTTTTCTCACCGGATTATTGCTTACCTATAACCTTCCTCCCAATGTGCCTTTCTGGCTCCCTATTGCAGGGTCGGTTTTTTCAATTGCCGTCGGGAAACATGTTTTCGGAGGCCTGGGGCAGAATATCTTTAACCCCGCCCTGGTGGGAAGGGTTTTTTTGATAGCAAGCTGGCCAAGATATATGACGAGTTTTACGAGGCCCCTGGCTTATGATGCCGTTACCCAGGCCACGCCTTTGGCAGCCTTAAAGGAAGGCAAGAGCCTGGAAGGCATCTCGCACCTGGATCTGTTCCTGGGGTTGCGTGGGGGATGTATTGGGGAGGTGTGCATTGTGGCTCTCCTTGCCGGAGCGCTGTTCCTCCTCGTAATGGGTTATATCAGCTGGCATACGCCGTTAAGTTTTATTCTTACCACTGCCGCCATTACCTTTGTTTTTGGGCCCGACGGCCTATTCAGCGGGAATTGGGTTTTCCAGATATTGACAGGCGGGTTAGTCCTCGGCGCATTTTTTATGGCTACGGATTACGTTACCTCTCCGCTTACCCGTAAGGGGCAGATTATCTTCGGTATTGGCTGCGGGTTGATTACCGCAGTGATACGGCTCTGGGGAGGTTATCCCGAGGGGGTATCATACGCGATATTGATGATGAATGCGGCAACGCCGGTTATCGACCGTTTCACAAAAACGAGGGTTTACGGGACCAGATGAAAAGCTGTCTTAAGGAATTCGCCAAGGGGATTTTTAGGGAAAACCCTACTTTTGTATTGGTACTGGGTTTATGCCCTACGCTGGCGGTTTCGGTTTCCGTGATAAACGGCATCGGAATGGGTATCGCCGCTACCTTTGTGCTCTTGGGTTCCAATATCATCATCGCGATGATTAAGAATCTTATACCGGAGAGGATACGTATCCCGTGTTTTATCGTAGTGATTGCCACCTTCGTTACTATTGCGGAGATGGCGATGAAAGCGTATAGCCCGGCCCTGAACCGTTCTCTGGGCATATATGTTCCGCTTATCGTGGTAAACTGCATGGTGCTGGGCAGGGCAGAGGCATACGCCAAGAAATCCGGCATCCTCAGTTCTTTTTTTGACGGCTTGGGCATGGGGGTGGGTTTTACCTGGGCGCTGGTTCTTATCTCCGCTATCAGGGAATTCTTCGGCTCAGGCCAACTGGTGGGCCGCACTGTATTTAAGGGGTTTGAGCCGGCATTTGTGCTGGGCATGCCGCCGGGAGCGCTTTTGGTAATTGGTTTATTACTGGGTTTCTTCAACGTTTTAAAACAGCGCAAGGGGCAAAGGGAGGGTTAGTTGGACGCAGGGCAGTTTTTGACTATTTTTATCTCGGCAGTATTCATATCCAACGTCATATTGTCGCGATTCCTGGGGCTTTGCTCTTTTATCGCCATTTCCAAGGAGACGAGACCTGCAGTGGCAATGGGTTTTTCGGTAACGTTCGTTGCTACCATGTCTTCCGTCATCACCTGGTTTATCTACCGTTACCTGCTTATCCCGTTTAACCTGACATACCTGCGTACTATTTCCTTTATCCTGGTTATTGCTACCTTTGTGCAGCTGGTGGAAATGGTTATCCGTAAGGCGAGCCCCCCGTTATACAGGTTCTTCGGGATATACCTTCCTTTGATTACGGTCAATTGCGCGATTATGGGGGTGGCGGTTTTAAACTCGGATATGTTTTTTGTCAATAATAAGGCAGTGGCGGGAAGTTTCTATTACGCAGTATTCCAGGGGTTCTGCGTCGGCCTGGGTTTTACGCTGGCGATGTTCTTGATGTCCGGGATAAGGGAGAGGCTCCAGCTTTGCCGCGTACCGGAGGCGCTGAAGGATTTTCCGCTGGCGTTTATCGTAGCTTCAATTATGAGTTTGAGCTTTATGGGGTTCAACGGGTTTAGGTTCTGATGGGGATATTATTACCGGTTATAACCTTAAGTGTATTAGGCCTTCTCTTCGGCATCGGCTTGGCGATTGCCTCTAAGCGGCTGGCGGTGCATGTTGACCCGCGCCTGGAGCAGATTCACGGCCTGCTGCCGGGTTCCAACTGCGGAGCCTGCGGAGGAGCGGGCTGTTTTGGTTTTGCCGAGTTAGTGCTCAGCGGCAAACTTCCCGTGGATGCCTGCAGGGTAAGCGAACAGGAGGCGAAGGAAAAGATTGCGCGCATCCTCGGCCAGAGCCTGGCAAAAAGTGTCAAGAAAATAGCTACCTTTCACTGTTACGGCGGCAAAAAAGTCAATGACCGTTTCACCTATGCGGGGATAGAGGACTGCGCGGCGGCGAATTTAGCCTTGGGAGGGCAGAAGTCCTGTTCATGGGGATGCCTGGGGTTCGGCACCTGCGTTAAATCCTGTCCTTTTGGGGCTATCAGCATGTCTGATGAAGGCCTGCCGGTAGTGGATGAGGACAAATGCAAGGCCTGCAATAAATGCGTAGAGGCCTGCCCCAAAAAATTATTCAGCTTAGTACCGTTAGCGCAGAATGTCTATGTAGCATGCAGTTCACATGATCCCGGCCGCGACACCAAGGCAGTATGTCCTGTAGGTTGTATCGCCTGCCGTCTCTGTGAGAAGGCCTGCAGGTTCGACGCCATTCATGTAGTTGATAACCTGGCAATTATAGATTATAATAAATGCACTTCCTGCGGCGAATGCATAAAGGTCTGCCCCGTGAAGACTATCAGGACAAGATGATGAATATTGCGGTTTTTGCTTCCGGCCGGGGGACAAATTTCTCCGCCATTGCCCGCGCGGTAAAAAAGGGGATGATAAAAGCCAACCTGGCCCTCTTGGTATGCGACCAGCCTAATGCAGGGGTGTCAGCGCGCGCCCGGCGCGCCGGGGTTAAGATTGCCCTGGTAGAGAGGCAGGATTTTAAAGATAACGACGGATTTGAGGCTGAGATTATTCGGCATCTCGAGGATAATAATATCGGGCTTATTCTGCTGGCAGGGTATATGCGTATGTTAAGCAGGGGGTTCGTCGAGCGCTATAAGAATAAAATAATCAATATCCATCCGAGTATCCTGCCTGCCTTCAAGGGCACCGAAAGCATCAAGGATGCCTTTGAATACGGCTCTAAACTTACAGGGGTAACGGTGCATTTCGTTGACGGGGAGATGGACCATGGCCCCATCATCCTGCAGGGGGCGGTTGAGATAAGAGAGGCCGATACCTTAGGGGCCCTGGAGGCCAGGATTCATAAACTTGAGCACAAGCTTTACCCCCAGGCTGTTAATCTTTATTTATCGGGCAAGCTTAAGGCGGAGGGGAGGAAGGTTAGGGTTTCTATCTGATGCGCCCGAACCATACCTGCGCGCGGGTCAGGATAACCTTGCTGTTGTCTGAGAGGTTGTCAAATTCCAGGCGGTCAAAATTCCTGAAGTTGTAATTCCTGATGGTATAGATTGCCGCTGCGATTATTTCCTTGTTAATATCTTCGCTTTGTTCCACTTCCGGCTTTCTGAATTTTAATCTTATTCTTTGCTCAATCTGCTTCATTATAAAATCCCGCATGGTAATTTCCTGCCAGTCGAGATGGAGCCCTTCCTTATCCCCGATAATCTGCTGCGGCGCCACGTTGTAGTCCTGGATGGTGCGGTGAGTGTATTCGTAGGAATCCATAATGCCGTAGGAGAGTTTTTTGAGGTCCGGGTAATACATTATTTCTTTGATTTCAAAACCGTTTTTGATATCGGCTACCACCAGGCATAAAAACCTTACCTTTTCGCTCTGGGAATAGCCGGTATCGTGGAGCACGCGCAGCGCTACCTTGCTGAGCTTGCTGATCCTTTGCGATACCTCCTTGTTATACTGATAGGGGGGGTTGGGGACGTGTTTTTCATAAACGGGCTTAACGAGGTATTCCAGGGTTATGGTTCCGTCTAAGCCTTTAGTGGAATAATTAGCTTTGCAATAATCTACCGTGAAACGCTCCAGGGTTTTTTGGGGTTTCCCCTTTGCGGGGACAAAGATATCCTCTACCGGCAGGTAAATCCAGAGCGTATCCCCGGCAAACCTTGCGCGGCAGTCGATCTGGTATTCCTTGGCTGCGGTGTTATGGATGGCGTTCTGGACGTCTTCTTTGCTGTAGGACGGAATTGTGGCAGAGGAGCATCCAGCGAGCAGGGCCGCCGTAAACAGGAGGTTAAGGGCGGTTCTTGCCAAATTCTTTGAAGATAGCCTCAATCTCATCGTAGTTTAGTTCTTCTTTGGCTATCAGTTCCTTTGCCAGGCGTTCGAGGATGGCGTCTTCTTTATGCAAAAGTTCTTCAACCTCTCTGAGGCAGGTATTAAGTATATCCTGCACGTCTATGTCAAGGCGGTTTCTGGTGGACTCCGAAACAAATTCAGCATTATTGAAGACGTGGAAATTACCGATAACCCCGGATTTGCCCATCCCCCAGCGCCAGACCATGTTGTGGGCGATGTAGAGCGCTTTCTTGAAGTCCGAATCTACCCCGGCAGTAGTGGTGCCGAGCTTCAGCCTTTCGGCTGCGTAGGAACCCAGGCAGGTTTTAATCTCGCCGAGGAGTTTTTGCCTGTCTGGTATAAAGATTTCCTCTTTTTCCGGGGTCCAGGTTGCCCCTCCGGTATAGCCGCGGGGGGTAATAGTTACTTTGAAGACATCCTGGGTTGGCACGAGCAGGTAAGTGACAATGGCGTGGCCGGCTTCGTGATAGGCAGCCTGGAGTTTTTCTTCCTGGCGTACCTTGATGCGGCGCTTGATGCCGAGAGAAATTCTTTCGCGGGCATCGTCAATCTCTTTCATGGAGATGAGGTTTTTCTTGCGGCGCACGGCTATTAATGCGGATTCGCGCACGATATTGGCGATATCAGCCGGGCTGTTTCCGACGGTGATACGGGCAAGCCGGTCGGTCTTTACGCTTGCCTGGTCGTATTTGACCTCTTTGAGGTAATATTCGAATAATTTCTGGCGGTCTTCGAGGCTGGGTTTATCTACGTAAATCTTGCGGTCAAACCTGCCCGGCCTAAGCAGCGCTATGTCTAAATAATTTTCCGGGGCGTTGGTGGCTCCTATAATGACGACGTTGGTGTCTTTTTCCTTTAAGCCGTCCATCTCCACCAGTAGCTGGTTTAAGGTCTGGTTGTGCTCGGTGGTCCCTCCTCCGCCGGTTTCTATCCCGCGCCTGGCTCCCAGGGCGTCGAGCTCGTCAATAAAGATGATGCATCCGCCTTCAATCTCAGCCAGTTCGCGCGCGCTCTTAAAGAGGTTGCGGATCCTTCCCGCGCCTACGCCTACGAACATCTCCACGAATTCCGAGCCAGACATAGAAATAAAAGGCATCCCGGCTTCAGTGGCGATGGCCTTGGCAAGATAGGTCTTTCCGCATCCCGGAGGCCCCAGCATCAGTAGGCCCCGCAGGATCCTTCCTCCGATGCGCTGCAGTTCGGCACGGTCCCTGATGAGGTTGACTACTTCCAGGGCTTCTTCCTTGGCCTCATCCATTCCTATGACGTCGCTCCAGTGGATACCGACGTCCTTTCCGGAGACCGATTTTTTATTGCTGTGTGTGAATTGCTGCCCCCCCTTTTTGAACTGCATCCAGTAGAGCATAAAAACGAACATCGTAGTCTGGATTGCCCCTACGATGACCCAGATAAAGATTTGCAGCGGATACATCGCCAGTTGGGACTGCCGCACGTAGGATTCTGCCTCAAACCATGCCTTGATGCCTTTGACCAGCAGGATGACGAGTAGGATTAAGGCAATGCTGGCAATGGCCCACAGGAGCATCCTCAGCCAATACAATCTGAAAAATCTCTTGGTTTTCTTCCAATTCATCTGAATCAATCCTTATGTTATTGATGCAATTTAAGATAGCATATGGGCCAATTTTAGTCAAACCTTATTTTCAAACAGAAACGCTTTCCAAGCTAATCGGGAAACTGTTTCCGCTTTAAGCAGGAAAGTGTTTCTGTTTTGGGAGGGAAACTGTTTCCGGGGGCGTAAGTTGTGCTTGACGTAAGGGGAAGGGTATGTATAATATAATCCTCACGCCACAACGCCTCTTATTACAACTTAAAATAAGGAGAGTCAGGCATGGCAAAGATTAAAAAGGTTTTAGCGAGAGAGATACTTGATTCGCGCGGCAATCCTACGGTTGAGGCAGACGTCATTTTAGATAACGGTGTACTCGCTAGGGCGGCGGTGCCTTCGGGGGCATCTACCGGAGACAATGAAGCCCTGGAATTGCGTGACGGCGACAAGAAAAGATACCTCGGCAAAGGGGTAACCCAGGCTGTGGGCAATATCAATAACGTTATCTTCCCGAAAATCAAAGGCAAGCAGCCGGATTTTCATAAATTAGACGAGATCATGATGGAGACTGACGGCACCGAGAATAAATCCAGGCTCGGGGCCAATGCTATCCTGGCGGTTTCGATGGCGGCTGCCAAGGCTGCCGCGCTCTCCAGGAAGCAGCCGCTTTATAAATTTCTCGGAGGGGATAAGGCCAAGATCCTGCCGGTGCCTTTGATGAATATCCTAAACGGCGGGATGCACGCTGACAATAATCTTGATATCCAGGAGTTCATGATTATGCCCATCGGTGCTCCTACCTTCAAGGAAGCGCTGCGGTACGCGGCGGAAGTTTTTCATAACCTGAAATCCATCCTGAAATCCAAGGGATTGGTTACTTCCGTAGGTGATGAGGGTGGGTTTGCCCCCAGTCTCGGCTCTAACGAAGAGGCCCTGGAGTTGATTATTGAGGCTATCGAGCGCGCAGGTTACAAGCCCGGCAAAGACGTAAGCCTCGCCTTGGACTGCGCTGCCAGCTCTTTTTATAAAGAAGGCAGCTACAGTTTTGAGAAATCCCAGAAGAAATCCGCTGATCTCATTCAGCTCTATGCGAGTTGGATATCAAGGTATCCGGTAATCTCGATTGAAGACGGCCTTTCCGAGCATGATTGGGAAGGCTGGAAGGAGATGACCGCGGAGCTCGGCAGCAGGCTTCAGTTGGTGGGGGATGATATCTTCGTTACGAATCCGGAGATTTTTAAAAAAGGTGTTGCGCAACGGATAGCCAATGCTATACTAGTAAAGGTCAATCAGATAGGTTCGCTCTCCGAGACCCTTGAGGTTATCGGAATAGCCCGCAGGAATAAATATGCGGCTGTCATTTCGCACCGTTCCGGAGAAACCGAGGATACCACTATTGCCCATCTGGCGGTTGCCAGCGGAGTCGGACAGATTAAGACCGGTTCCCTATCCCGCACCGACAGGATATGCAAATATAATGAGCTCCTGCGCATAGAGGAAGAGTTAGGCAGGAAGGCGGTATATGCGGGAGGGCTCTGGAAGTCCCGCGGATGATACTCAGGAAGGCATTGTGGCTTTTTGGGATTGCGGTTCTGCTTTTGATTTTGTTCCTACCAGGCTATGCCAGGCTTAATCAGCTAAAAGAGAAGAACCGCGACCTTGAGACCAATATCCGTAAATTAAAGATTGAGAATTCGCTCCTGAACCAGGAGCTGAAAAGAGTAGAGAATGATCCCTTATACCAGGAAAAGATTGCCCGCGACAAGATGGGTATCGTGCGCAAGGGGGAAATCCCGGTAAAGATAATTCCGGAAAACCAGTAGCCCGGGAAGTATAAGTTTTGGGGTGACAGCGAGCCGCCGAAGGCGGTGAGCGCCAGAGGGGTTGAGCCCTTGTGGGGAGCAGAGCGCCGATATAACGCGAGTTAAGTATAAGATACAACGATAACCGTTAATTGTTTACCAAAAACCATAGAATCAGCAACAGCGAAGCGACTTCGCGGGGTGGAGCAGTCCGGTAGCTCGTCAGGCTCATAACCTGAAGGTCAGAGGTTCAAATCCTCTCCCCGCAACCAGATTAAAAAGGCAGCCCATGCATGGGCTGCCTTTTCTTTTAGGCAGATTAAAAATTGCAATAAACGCAATCAAGACAAAAAATATCTTGCAAAATCATTAAATGAATGTTATATTTTATTTATGAACATTTGTTCAAGGATTAGATAAAATTACAGAGGATGAAATGGCCGTATTAAACAGGAAGGAAAGAGACAGGCAATTACGCAGGTCAGATATCTTGAAAGCGGCAGAGCACTTGTTTGCCTTGAAAGGGTATCATAAGGCGACGATAAGGGATATCGCCAAGGAAGCCCAATATGCTACCGGTACGGTTTATCTGCATTTTAAGGATAAAGATGAACTCTATTTTGCCCTGCTTGAAGAAAAGATGAAATGCCTATTATCCATAATCAAAGAAAAAATAGGACAAGTTAAAGACGCCAAGACAAAGCTGGAGATTTTTATAAAGGAAGGTTTAGTTTTCTTTGAGAAAAACCAGGACTTTCTCCAGATATTTGTTTCAGAGGGAAACGAATTATACGCGGAAAGGGAATTTTTAAAATCCAGCATCGGAGTAAAAATGCAGGAGTATATAACAAGCGTACTCAAAGAGGCGCAAGGGCAGGGGGTTATCAATAGGGGGTTTGACCTGGGGCAAGTCTGTGATGTGTTTATTGCTATATTTAAAACGGTTAGTCTTAAATGGCTGCAAGAAAAGGATGGGAAGCGCGAGAATTTAGTCAGCCTATCCGATATAATCCTTAAATTATTTCTAAGCGGCGTTGCGAATAAATAATACCTTCTTTTAACTATCCCTGCCGCAGCGATTCCTTACTAAAAAACATCTTGACAAAAATCAGTATGAATGGTATATTTTAATTGTGAACAATTGTTCACATAATGATATAATGTTCATAATGTTTTAAACGGCAATCTTTTGATATGGGACCAGAATGCAGGGGTAATAATGAGAAAACCGGCATTATCCATTATAAGTTTAGGTATTATAGCGGTGTTCGCCTTTAATATTTTTTTAACAGGGGAACTCCTGGCAAACCCTATTTTAAAGATAGGCCTTAATGATACCATCAGGATGGCCCTTGATACCAGCGAAGAATTAAAAATAAAGGAGAGCCAGGTCAATAAAAGCGAAGGCGCCTATATGGAAGCGCGCGCCGGTTTGCTGCCCCATATAAATGCGGAATCCACCTTTCTTTATAATATAGACTATCCTGATTCAATGGAATTGGGAGATTACAACACTATATCAGGCATAACTGCCTCGCAGGTTATCTGGTCTTTTGGCAAGGTTATGCATGCGGTTGACGCCGCAAAGAAGGCAGTTGAGGCGAGCAGGTTTAACAAGGAGGCAGGAAAACAGGAAATTATTTACGCCGCAAAGTTGAGTTATTACAGCAACTTACTTGCTAAAAACGCCTTAGCGATAACTGAAAAGTCATACCAGAACGCGCTTGATAATAAAAAACTGTTAGGGCAGCGTTCCTACGGAGGCCGTAGCCCTAAGTATGAAATCCTTAGGATGGATACTGAAGTAGCGGCGCGGGTCCCTACAGTCAATGAGGCCAGGGCCCAGTTAGGCATGGCAACGGAGACCTTGAAGAGGGTTATCGGCACGGATTCCTCCTCTGAAATTGAGCTTATGGATGATTTTAAAGAATACTATAATAAACTTGATTATGAGCTGCTTGTGACTGCGATGTATGAATACGAGCCGTCTTTAAAAAGCCTTGCCAAATACATGGAGTCGGCCGAGGCAACGGTAAAGAGTAAAAACGCAAGTTTTCTGCCGACTGTTTCGGGGTTTACTTCCTGGGATTACCTGGGCGCTCCGAGCGACTCAATGCTTAATGGCAATGAGTCCGGCAGCTATGCCTTCGCCGGTCTTAAGGTAAGTATGCCGATATGGGAAGGCGGCGAAAAGCAGGCGCAGCTGAGGCAGGCCCGCATGGATAAAGAAATAGCAATACTGCAAAGAAAGCAGGCTGAAAAAGACCTGCTCCTGGCCCTGAAGAAGGCCTCTTTGGAATACCGGCAATACACGGATAACTTAAAGGCAAATATTGAAGCCGTAATGCTGGCAGAAGAGTCTTTTCAACAGACCCAGGAAATGTTCGCCTCCGGCCAGGTAACCCTGACAGATTTAAACGATGCCGAGCTTCTTTTGACCAACCAGAGGCTTAATAAGGAGATGACCTTGTTTAATATTAACGTCACGTTGGCGAAAATAGAAAAACTGATCGCGGGGCATTACGATGAAAAAAATACAAATAAAAAGTCTTAATTTCAAGGCGCAGATATATGCGGCAGTAATACTAGCCGTTATCCTTTTTGTGTTCATGACCGTCAGGTCGGTGGATATCAGGCGTAACCGCCAGATAATTAGTTTTGTTTCCGAATGGAGCCAGGATGGCAAGCCGGTAACAGTTAAGGAAATAAAGGCAGCCGATGTCCCGGTCTATACTAAATTTACGGTTGTAGTTGCGCCGGATAAGACAGGGCAAGGTTTTGTGACTGCGGATATCAAGGATAAGCTTAAGGTGGACCAGGAGGTTTATTTAACTGATGGCGGTTCCCCTTGCGGAAGGATATCGAGGTTGGGCAAAACCTTAGATGTTGATACCGGGATGTTTGTGGTAGAAGTAAGGTTTGACAATCCTGTTACGGCTGCCGGTTCAATGCTGGTAGTTTTTGCACAGACCCAGACCTTGCGCCAGGCGCTGGTAGTGCCTAACAGCATCCTGGATGTGTCAGGAGACAATTATTATCTCTGGAGAATAGAAGACGGGAAGGCGCAGAAAACCCAGGTCAAAGTCGGCCTGCGTAACGGCTACGGGACAGTTATCAGCGAAGGTATCCAATCCGGGGATTTGATAGTCTTCAGTGGTCAAAGCGCGTTGAAAGAGAGTGACAAGATCGATATTCTTAAAGATGCGGTTTCCTTACAGGCAGGCGGCGAGGTAAATGCAAAATGATTGAATATTTTGTAAAGCATAAAGTAACCACGGTAATGTTTGTCTTGGTGTTTGTGGTTCTGGGCGTATATAGTTATTCCAACCTTCTTGTTGAGAAATTTCCAAAAGTGGATTATCCGATTGTTACTGTTTCTGTCATTTATCCCGGTGCAACGCCCCTGGAAGTTGAAACCTTGGTGGTAAAAAAAGTTGAAGACGCGGTCTCGGAGATATCTGAAATTAAAAAGATTAAAAGCCAGTCTTATGACAGCCTGGGATTTGTTTCTATAGAATTTTTGTTGTCGGCCGATGTTAATGTAAAGTCCATTGAAGTAAAAGATAAGGTTGACGCGATCTTAAACGACCTTCCGGATGCCATCAAGAAGCCGGTAATCGAGAAATATGACCCGTTGGTCCAGCCGGTAATGGACCTGGTGCTTTCCAGCGATACCGTTGACGTGCGCGAGCTCTATGAATATGCGGATAAGAGCTTAAAGACGAAATTCTCTTCCATTGCCGGAGTAGCAAAAGTTGATGTATACGGTGGCAAAAAACGGCAGGTTAACGTGCGGCTTGACCCAATGCTGATGAAACAACGCTATATCAGCATCGGAGAGGTAATCGGTCAGATGTTGGTGAAGAATAAGAATATTCCTGCCGGTAACCTTGAGAAAGGCTTTAATTCCTTGAGCGTAAGGTTTATCGGAGAATTCCAGAGCGTAGATGAGATTTCCGGGATGGAGCTTGTTTCTTCGGACGGTTCCACTTTCTTGCTTAAGGATATCGCGGCGGTCGAGGATAGCTA
This sequence comes from Candidatus Omnitrophota bacterium, assembly GCA_041650795.1. Taxonomy (GTDB): domain Bacteria; phylum Omnitrophota; class Gorgyraeia; order Gygaellales; family Profunditerraquicolaceae; genus JBAZKK01. The sequence continues at coordinate 22,043 of JBAZKK010000010.1, forward strand.
TAAAAAGGTAGAAACACAGGCGCGCTTTGACGGAAAAGAGGTAGTCGGGCTTTCTATCAATAAATCATCCGACGGGAACGCGGTGTCGATTTCCCGGGCAATGCGGCGCAGGCTAAATGAATTCAGGGCAACCTTACCTAAGGGCATGAAGTTAGATATTGCAAGCGATACGACCTCTTTTATTATTAATGAGACCAACGCCACGCAAGAAAGTATTCTTTTAGGCTTGATTTTTACCGCTCTCATCCTGTATTTCTTCCTTGGCAGATGGGAGACGACTTTTATCGCCTGCATTATTATCCCGACCTCCATTGTTTCTACGCTTTTCCCGATGTGGATGTCAAACTTTTCAATTAATACCATGACCTTGGTGGCGATGGCTACGGTATTGGGGACGCTCATTTCCAATGCCTTGGTCATTATCGAGAATGTCCTAGTGCATCTTGAGCGCCATGATAATCCGGAGCGGGCGGCAATTGACGGGACAAAAGAGGTGGTTGTCCCCATTATTGCGGCAACCGGAACCAACCTGGTAGTTTTCATGCCGATTGCCATGATGTCCGGGATAGTCGGTCTATTTATGAAGTCTTTTGGCCTAACCGTAGTATATGCCACGCTCTTTTCGTTATTGGCTTCCTTTTCTCTTACGCCCATGCTCTGCGCTGCCATACTGAAACCGAAGGCGGATAAGAAAATAAGCGTTTCCAACAAGTTTTTCCATGGGGTATTCGCCCCGCTAAGATTAATGCGGAAATGGATTGATGTCGGTATGGAATTCTTGAAAAAGGAATATAAATACCTTTTTGATGCTATCTTCCGGCATCCCAAAACGACCGTTGTCACGGTAGCCTTTTTATTCGCCGCATCCTTATTTATCCTTCCCTATATTGAGAGCGATTTTGCACCGCAGTCAGATGAAGACCAGATTAAGATAAATATCGTCTTGCCGCAGGGCTCCACTATTGAGCGGACCGTGGAAGCCGTAAAAGAAGTAGAGGCGTATCTTGATAAGCTACCCGAGAAAAAATCCTACCTGACCAATATCGGGAAAAACGGAGTGGAGAATGCGCAGATTACGCTGGACCTAATCCCTTTAAAAGAGCGCAAGAGGAAAGATACCGATATTATGGATGTGCTTACGCAGGAGATGGCAAAAATACCCGATATCGAAACCAGTTTTGAGCGTGGGATTACGATCGAGGCGGGTATCGGAGATATTGCCATAGATTTATACGGCGTCGATTACGATACAATGATTAAGATCTCAGGACAAATGAAAGAGATTATGCAGGAAAGCGGATACTTCCGGAGCGTAATTTCATCCTATAAAGATCCCCGGAGCGAAATTCAGTTGGTGCCGCGGCAGGAGAGGCTTATTGAATACGGCTTGACCGCCGCGGATACCGGTTCGGTGCTGCGCGCTTCTATTTACGGGGAGGACTCAAATGTTTATAAAGAAAAGGGCGAGGAGTATAAGGTCAACATAGAGTTAAATGATAAATATGCCCAGGACTTCGATGATCTAAAGATTGTATCAATCCGTTCGCGGAAAGGGCTCATCCCCATAAATGAACTTGGTGAACTAAAAACCGATAAAGCCATCCCGACTATCCGGCACCGGGATAGAAAACGTGTTATACATATTGATGGTTTTCTTGGGAAAAGCGCGTTCGGCTATGTGAGTGGGGTATTGGATAAAAAATTCAAGGCTATAGATTTTCCCGAGGAATATGGCTACCGCTATGTGGGTAACGCTGAAACCATGAATGAGTCAAACAGGGAGCTCGTTAAGGCGTTCATCCTTGCGGTCATATTGACATTTATGTTGTTGTGCGCCTTGATGAATTCCCTTGTGGCATACCCGCTGGCCGTTATAGCAACCGTGGCTACTTCAATGATCGGGATGATCCTGGGGTTATTCTTCTTCGGTTATTCTATAAATGTAGCGTCATTGATGGGTGTGGTTATGTTGGTGGGGATGGTGGTGAATAACGCGATCCTTCTTTTGGATTATACCTTGATTAAAATGAGAGAGGGCGTGCCGGTTAAGGAAGCGCTCTGGCTGGGGGCATCGGAGAAGTTCAGGGTCATTATTATGACTTCGCTTGCAATCATTTTAGGCGTATTGCCGCAGCTATGGTCGGTTATGGAGGTCAAGAGGTCTATGGGCGCGGTAATGACCGGAGGGATGCTTGCCTCCGTTGTATTCACGTTCGTCCTGGTCCCGGTGGTCTTTTGGTACTTGGAGCCTTTTGAAAGGAGATTTTCAAGTCGTTAGATAAATAAATGGATGACCTCGAGCCCCTGATTTCAATCGTAAAGCTGCTAAGCAAGAATGAAGCGCTCCTTATCCACGGCAGGCGCGTTGCCCATCTGGCTTGCGATATCTCCGCAGAGATGAAATATTGCGATAAAGGGATTAGGCTTATCCGTATTGCAGCGGTTACCCATGACATCGGGAAAATCCAATTACCGGAAGAGATTCTCAATAAGCCGGGCGCCCTGGATAAAGATGAGTTGGAGTTAATCAGGAGGCATCCGGAGATAGGATACCGGCTGCTAGAGGTTCTAAAGGCCGAATCTATCGTTGCGGAAGTGGCACTTCAGCACCATGAAAGGCTGGACGGCTCCGGCTATCCCTTTGGCCTGCGGGCAAATGATATTAACCCGGTTGCAAGAATAATCGCGGTTGCCGATGTCGTTGATACCATGGTTTATCCGCAGGTATACAGGCCGGCGCTATCCGTGGATGCGGCGCTTGATGAAATCAAAAGAAACAGCGGCATATTATATGATCCTGAGGTTGTCGCAGCAAGCCTGCAGTTTATTGGAAAGCGGGATAAGGTATTCTGAGAGCGGTTTTTATCTCCAAGCTCTCGGGGATGCATATTAGCAATATCAAAGAATAGGGATCCGATGCCAAGACCTCATTATTGGGTAGTTGTATTTATTTTTCTTTGCTCCGGTTGCGCAGGAGCGCGTCATGTCGTTCCCTTGGATTCTTTAAACAGCGCCCGGATTTTCGGGATGCAGGATATCCGGGCTTTTAGCGGTATCCCCAGCGATGCCTTCAAGAATGATTTTCTTGTTTTGCTGAAGGAGGAAGAGAAGGAGAGCCCGTCTTTTCTGGCTTTTACCAACAGCCGTACCTATCCCGTGCTTGCTATTTCGGGAGGCGCTGCCAATGGAGCCTATGGTGCGGGGTTGCTAAGCGGCTGGTCGCAGCACGGTACGCGGCCGGTTTTTAAGGTGGTTACCGGCATAAGCACCGGGGCGATAACCGCTCCGTATGCCTTTTTAGGAAGCGACTACGACGAAAAATTAAAGGAGATCTACACCAGATATTCCACGAAAGATATTATGCGGGTGCGGTTCCCGCGGATAAGGATACCGTTCAGCGATTCTATTGGCACTACCCAGCCGTTGGAGCGCCTTATTGAAAAGTATTTTGATGCTGCCGTGCTAAAAGAGATAGCCGTTGAATATAATAAAGGCCGCAGGCTTTATGTGGGCACGACCAATCTGGATGCGCAGCGGCTGGTAATCTGGGATATGGGCAAGATTGCTTCTATGGGGGATGAGCGGGCCTTAAAGCTATTCCGTAAGATTATATTGGCTTCCGCGTCAGTGCCGGTGGCGTTCCCCCCGGTTTTTTTATACGTAGAGGCCAACGGTAAAATGTATGACGAGATGCACGTTGACGGGGGGATAAGCAAGCAGGTATTTTTTCTTTATGATGTTTTAGAGGGTTTTGACAAAGCGCTGAAAGAAAGAGGCATTGATGCCTTCAGGAATAAATACGCGATTTATATCATAAGGAACGGCTACGTCGAGCCGTTCTATAAAGGAGTCCAGGATAAACTTCTAGCGATAGCCGAGCGCACGGTTGATGCCATGACGAACGCGCAAGGCATCGGAGATCTTTATCAGATCTACGTGTTTACTAAAGACGGCAAGGGGGATTTTAATCTCGCTTATATTCCCGCCTCACACGTTCCAAAAGCAAAGGAGCTTTTTGACCAGGTTGAAATGCGGGAGCTTTTTGAATTAGGATCCAAGGAGGGGCTGGAAGGGTATCATTGGAAGAAGAGCCCACCAGGCATGGGGAGAGACAGTATTAATTAAAAGGAGGGGCGCCATGAAGAAAAAATGTGATGAGAGGAGCCTGGATGACAGGATCAGGGAAAAGGCAAGGCAGCTATGGGAAAAGGGGGGCTGCCAGCAGGGGCGGGATTTGGAGCATTGGTTAGAAGCAGAAAGATTAATAAAAAGAAAGGTTAAAAAATAAGATATTTTAGGACGTCCAGATACGGCGCTTAGCGCGTTTTCTTTTGCCTAATTTCTTTCTGCCTGAGCGGAGGGCTTCCTTCATGCTCGATTAAGTTGTCGCAGTTCCCGTAAAATCCTTCGCCAAACAACTTGCCGCATAATAACCTCAAGTAGCAGCTTTGAAGGAGCCGTAAAAGAGATAGAAGATAGATAATGCCTTTTTTATTTGCAAACATCTTAACTTAATATAAGATAAAGCTATGCTTAAGAAAAGGATCCTGGTTATATTAATAACGGCAGCCATGGTATTCGTGGCAGGGTTGTTTATCAGGGAAGCTAAGCATCCCGGCCAGAGAGGTCACTCTAAGAATGTTGAGGTTAAGCAGGGAGAGCGATTTATTATCGGGCTCGGCGCCAACCATACCACCGGTTATCAGTGGCAATTGGTTTTTTCTCCGGACCCCAATATATTGGAGCTTGTATCAAGTGAATACCGGCCTGTTAATTCTGGCCGCGTAGGAGCAGGAGGCAAGGAGGTCTGGACCTTTAAGGCAGTCGGCAAAGGAAAGGCGGGGCTTATCTTTAACTATGTGCGGCCCTGGGAGAAAGACGCCAAGCCTGCAGAAACCGTGGATTTCCTTATTACGGTAAGATAGGGTTGACGCGGAGGCCTACAATATGTTATAATTAACATACCAGCCAAGATAGGCTTACTATGAGGGAAAATTAAAAACAAATGACCGATAAGGCAGCTCTTGAGGAAAGGGGTGCCTTTTTTGTTCTCTAGCGTTGTTCAACGACAAGGGTAAGGACGAGATGGAGAAAACCGACAGTGGCGCCAGCCGTAAATCTACCAGGGCAGGAGAGGATGGATTGTTCTGCGGCAGTTGCGATGAGGGCGCTTTAAGCCAGTGCCGGCAGCTGATTTCGATATTTGATAATATCGACGAAATCATTTATGTGGCGGACCCGAGCACCCACGAGATATTATATGCCAACCGCACGCTGACCAAGAAATTCGGAGATATTGTAGGCAGGAAGTGTTATGAAGTCCTGCAGGGTTTTAACGAACCATGCTCCTTCTGCACCAATAAATACATCTTTAGCGGCGACAATCTCAACCGTTCCTACATCTGGGAGTTCCAGAATACCGTAAACCAGCATTGGTATCATTGCATTGACAAGGCAATACGCTGGCCGGACGGAAGGCTGGTGCGTTACGAACTGGCAATCGACATTACAGGTAGTAGGTTATACGGCAGGCGCATCAGCCGCATTAATGAATGCCTGCTTGGGTTTAAGAATAACCCCAAAGAGAACATCGATTCCCTGGTTAAGCTTTGCGGAGAGCTCCTGGAGGCAGACTGCGCCCTTTATAATTGCCTTGAGGGCGAGGTGTTACGTACCTTGAACATATGGAATGAACCTGCCGGATATCAGAAGAGCGGTAATGCCGAGGGGCATATTTGTTACGATTTAGTGAACCGCGATAGCGATGATATTATGGTAATTCGCGATTTACAGAATAGCAGATATGCCAAAACCGACCCCAACGTAGCCTGCTATAATTTACAGACTTATATCGGTGCTCCGGTTAAGCTCTCCGGAGAACAGATAGGTTCTCTTTGCGTGGTTTACAAACGCGATGTTGAGCCCTGCGATGATGATAAGAACATATTGGGTATTATCGCCGCCGCAATCGCGGTAGAGGAATCACGGCGCAGTATCAAGAGGGACCTGGAGCATAGCATTGAGTTTGAAAGGATTATTAGCAGGCTCTCCACTGTTTTTATCAACCTTTCTCCGGCAGAGATAGACGGTGCGATTAACCGGGCCCTGGAGGCAATAGGGAGATTCTCCGGTGTAGACCGCAGTTATATATTCTCGGTATATGATAATCAGACCAAGGCAGATAATATCTACGAGTGGTGCCTGGAGGGGGTAGAGTCTAGAATGTCAGCTTTAAAAGGCATAACCGCAGAGATGATGCCCTGGTTTGCCAAGAAAATCAGGAATAATGAAGTGATTTATATCCGTAACAAGGATAATATGCCTGCAGAGGCAGCTAGAGAAAAAGACTTCATGAGTAAGGAGAATCTTAAATCCATTATTATTGTGCCGCTGCTTTACGATAAAGATGTCATCGGCCTGATAGGATTCGATTCTCTTAAGATTGAAAAGGCCTGGTCTGAGAACGATATTGCTTTTTTGCAGACAGCGGGCTCTATCTTTGCCACCGCGCTTAAGCATAAGGAGACGGATCAGGCGCTACGTGCCGGCGAGACATTCCTTAACAGCATCTTTAAAAGTATTCAGGACGGCATCAGCGTATTGGACGAGGGTTACAATATTATCCGCGTTAACCCGTCCATGGAGAAATGGTATGCCTATAATATGCCGCTGGTAGGAAAAAAGTGTTATGAGGTATATCACGGCAGGAATAGACCATGCGATATCTGTCCTACCCGCCGTACAATTGAAACGAAAGAAGCGGCTTATGAGATTGTCCCGCATACGGGAAAGAATGGCGAGGTTATAGGGTGGCTGGACCTTTACAGCTTTCCTTTGGTTGATAGCGAAACCGGTAAGATCTCCGGGGTAATTGAATACGTGCGCGATATTACGGCGCGCAAGCAGTCAGACGAGGCCCTGCGCGCCTCAGAAAGCAAGTACCGTGCGGTATTCGAAAACACCGGCAGCGCCACCATTATTATAGAAGATGATTCTACGATATCGCTTGCGAATTCGGAATTCTCGGCATTATCCGGATATAGCATTAAAGAGATAGAGTGGCTCAAGAGTTGGAAGGATTTTGTGGCGAAGGAGGACCTGGAGATGATGGAGAGGTATCACCAGCTGCGCCTTGCAAATCCTGATGCCGCTCCCAAGAGGTACGAATTCCGATTTACGGACAAAACGGGAAACATCAGGGATATCTATCTTGTTGTCGATATGATCCCCGGCACGAAAAAGAGCGTGGCCTCGCTCATAGATATTAGCGAGCGCCGCAAGAACGAGATAGAGCGCGAAAAGCTCAACAAGGAGCTCTTAAGGTCCAATGAGAGGCTCAAGCAGATGGTACTGATGGATCCGCACACCGGGCTTTACAATCACCGTTACCTTATCGAGGTTGTGGAGCGCGAATTCTACCGCGCCAAGAGGCACGCCCACCCCCTCTCTGTAATTATGCTGGATCTGGATTATTTCAAGTCCATTAACGATGTTTACGGCCATGCTTTCGGGGATTTGGTCTTGAAGCAGCTTTCCAGTCAGCTCAAGCAGATGGTTCGCGAATACGACATCGTGGTGCGTTACGGAGGGGAGGAATTTGTAATTATCTCGCCAGCCACCGATAATGCCCAGGGGCTGACCCTGGCGCACAGGATTCTTGATGCCTTAACTCTCTATAATTTCGGCAACGACAAACATACGGTAAAGCTGAAACTGAGCCTTGCGGTTGCTTCGTACCCCGAAGACCATGCCTTAAAAGGCATTGAGCTGGTGGAGCTTACCGAAAAGATACTCAGTAAGGCCAAGGAATCAGGGGGCAATCGCGTTTATTCCTCCTCGGACCTAATCAAGGATAAAACCGACGCCATGATTGTAAGCAGGGCTAATACCGAGGCAAAGTTCCTGAAAGATAAGATTGAAAAACTTACCAAGCGCACCAACCAGGGATTGATTGAGTCCGTTTCCGCCTTTGCCAAGACCATCGAGCTTAAGGATCAGTGTACCGGCGAGCACGTTGAGAGGACTGTGCGTTATGCCACTGATTTAGCCAGGGAGCTGGGCTTATCCAAGGGCGAGATTGAGCTTGTCAAGCGGGCAGCTATGCTGCATGACCTGGGGAAAATAGGCATCAGCGAAGAAATCCTGCGTAAGCGCAGCAAGCTCACCAGAAAAGAGTTCGAGCAGATTAAGAAGCATCCCCAGATCGGGGTAGACATTATAAGGCCCATCCAGTTTCTGCATTCCATTATTCCGCTTATGCTTTATCATCACGAGCACTGGGACGGCAAGGGGTATCCTTACGGCTTAAAAGGCGAAGAGATACCTATGGGAGCCAGGATAGTAGCTCTTGCCGATGTGTACCAGGCCTTGACCTCCGACCGGCCTTATCGTAAGGCTTACAGCAGGGGCAAGGCCGTCAAGCTCATAAGGCAGAATGCCGGAAGCCAGTTTGACCCCAATATCGTCGATGTTTTCCTGAGTATGCTTAAGAAGAATAAATAGCCGTTCTTTTAGGAGGGACGGTTCTGGAGCCATCTTAAGATGGGGACACCTTTGCTTTGGGTCTAGAACCGTCCCTACTTTTTTATTTGCTAAATGCGGTATTTCTGATATAATAAACCCTCTGGCTTTTGGAGTATCCTAACCGTTTACTTAGAGGAGTGGATATGATTGAGCGCTACAGTCTGCCCATGATGGCGCGTATCTGGAAAGACGAGTTCAAGTTCCAGACTATGCTGGAGATAGAACTCTTTGCCTTGGAAGCCCTTACTATACAAAAGCAGGTCCCTCCGGGAGTAGCAGGACGCATCCGCAAAAAAGCGCATTTTAGCCTTCCCAGAATCAAAAAACTCGAAGAAAAAACACAACATGATGTAGTGGCTTTCGTTACCGATGTGGCACAAAATATTGGGGCGGATGCAAGATACCTACATCTAGGGTTAACCTCATCTGATTTGCTTGATACAACACTTGGGGTTCAGTTGGCAGCTGCCTCTGATATCCTTATCGAAGACCTGGATAATCTTTTGCGCTTATTGGCTAAGAAAGCCACTAGATACAAGGATATGGTGTGTATCGGACGCACCCACGGTGTTCACGCCGAACCCACCACCTTCGGGTTGAAGCTTGCGCTTTGGTTTGACGAAACGCGCCGCAACCTAAAGCGGCTTAAAGAGGCGCGCACAGAGATTGCTGTAGGCAAGATCTCCGGGGCCGTCGGCACATACTCCAATGTTGAGCCGGCAGTAGAGGCATATATCTGTAAAAAGTTGAAGCTTAAGGCCGCGGGCATATCTACCCAGGTTATCCAGCGCGATATCTACGCCCATTACATGGCTATCCTTGCCGTGATTGCCGCCAGCCTCGAGAAGTTTTCCTTGGAGATACGCCATCTGCAGCGTACCGAGGTGCGTGAAGCGGAGGAGCCTTTCGGCAAAGGGCAGAAGGGTTCTTCTGCCATGCCGCATAAGCGTAACCCCGTAATCTGCGAGAGGATTTGCGGCCTGAGCCGTATCCTGCGCGCCAACGCCGTCGTGGCCCTTGAGAATGTTGCCCTCTGGCATGAGCGCGACATTAGCCATTCTTCTGCCGAACGCGTGATTATGCCGGATTCCACTATCGCCCTGGATTATATGCTGCATAAATTTATCGAGGTCTTAAGCGGCATGACGGTGTATCCCGAGAGGATGTTGGCCAACCTCGTCCAGACGCGGGGGTTGATATTTTCGCAGCGGGTTCTTCTTACCCTTATGGAAAAGGGACTGACCCGTCCGGTCGCTTATGACATAGTGCAGCGCAACGCCTCCAGGTGCTGGCAGGAAGGCAGGGACTTTAAGGCCTTGCTGTCGGCGGATAAGCAAGTAGCGCGCTACCTTAAGCCGCGTGAATTAGAGATGATTTTTGACCTGGATTATTACCT
>JBAZKK010000011.1:0-31792 GCA_041650795.1 Candidatus Omnitrophota bacterium
GACATCTTCGTTACGGGACAGCCGCTTCTTAAAATCAGCCCTTGCCAGCATCTGCGAAACCGTAACATGACCGGTAAGCTTCATGATGTCAATAATCGACATCCTCTCAAACCACCTGCTGTTAAATGTAATGCGTAGCCTGCTTAGGTCAAGTATCCTGGAAACCTGTTTCTTGTATGTCTGGGCGTTCTTGGCTACCTCCTCGGCAGTAAGCTGCTTTCTGATTTCCGACCTACCGCTGGGGTCTCCGATGCGGCCGGTAAAATCTCCTATTAAAAAAAAGACCTCGTGGCCGAGGTCTTGGAACTGGCGCAATTTGCGCAAAAGCACGGTATGCCCCAGGTGTAAATCAGGCGCAGTAGGGTCGAATCCCGCTTTAATCTTGAGGGGATTTTTATTCTTGATACTAGCCTCGAGTTTTTTTACCAGCTCTTCCTCGCTGATAATGTCCACCGCGCCGCGCTTGATAACCTGCAGTTGATGAGCAATATCTTTTTTCATCTTAACCTGCTTTCCTAGATACACTGTCCCGATTAGCTCGGAAACTGTTTCTGCCTTAAGATAGAAACGGTTTCCCGATTGGCTTGGAAAACGTTTCTGCTTTAATAGAGGCGGGCGCTCAAGCCGATCTTACCCTGCTCAACATCAACCTTAATAACTTTTACTTTAATTTTGTCGCCGGGCTTTACATCAGCCATCTCATCCTTCTCAATCTCGCTGCTGTAAACCAGGCCTTCCAGCTCCTCTTCTATTTTAACAAAAACCCCGAACTCCGTAATGCTGACTGCCTCGGCTTCCAAAACGGTATCCATCGGATATTTCGCGGCAATCTCAGACCAGGGATTAACAGACACCTGTTTCAGGCCCAGGGCAATACGGCGGTTCGCAGCGTCGGTAGAAAGGATTACCACGTCCACCTTCTGCCCTTTTTTCAGCACGTCCTGGGGATGGTTTACGCGCTTGGTCCAGGATATATCAGAAACGTGTATCATCCCCTCCAGATTACTGTCAAGTTCCACAAATGCTCCGTAATCCGTAAAACCGCGCACCTTACCCGATACCTTGGCGCCGGCAGGATACTTTGTCTCTGCCTCCAGCCAGGGATTCTGCTCAAGCTGTTTAATGCTCAAGGATATCTTGCGGCCATCCTTATCTATATTCAATAACTGCGCCTCAACGATATCTCCGATGGCAAACATCTCCGCAGGGTTATTGATGCGCTTTGCCCAGGACATTTCAGAAATGTGGATAAGCCCCTCTATGCCCTTTTCCAACTCCACGAAGATGCCGTAAGGCACGATGTTGACAACCTTGCCCTTTAGCTTCGAGCCCACGCTGTACTTGGTCTCGATATCCTGCCAGGGATCGGGCAGGCGTTGCTTAAGGCCGAGGGAAACCTTGCCTGCCTCTTTATCCATGTTCAGGATCAGGACCTCTATCTTATCCCCTATCGCCACTACCTCCGACGGATGGCTTATCTTGGACCAGGACATATCGGTAATGTGCAGGAGCCCGTCCACCCCGCCCAAGTCCACAAAGGCGCCGAAATCGGTGATTGCCTTGACCGTCCCTGCTACGACATTGCCGATCTTTAATTCCTGCCAAAGCTTCTCCTTGACCTCCTGCCTCTCCTTCTGGATAGCCTCGCGGCGGGAAAGTATGATACTGCGCCTTAAGTTGTTAATCTTGACTATCTTGAACTTAAAGGTCTTGTAAAGCACATCCTTGTCAGCCATATTCTTAAAAGCGGACAGCGATGCGGGAAGAAAACCTTCGATGCCCATGACGTCAACCAGGAATCCTCCCTTTACCTTCTTCACCGGCCTGCCATCCACCAGGTCTCCTTCGCGGGAGTTCTCCACAATCTTACTCCACCCCTGTATGCGCATGGCCTTCTCGCGGGACAGCACGATTGAGCCCGAGTCATCCTCGATGGACTCGATGAAAAACTCCAATTCCTTTCCTATCTCCAGGTCGGCCTGGTTGAATTCAATAACCGGCACCGCCCCCTCGGACTTAAACCCCACGTCAACCAGGGCCTCTTTGGTTTTAACGGCTACGATCTTGCCTTTGATGATATCGCCGGCGTGGATAATCTTGATGCTATCGTTATAAAGCTGCTCTAAATTAATCTTCTCTTCTGACATCTGATGTTCCCCTTTCGAAATTATTTTTAATTTTAGTAAAAATATTCAAAAAAGTGCCCAAATTGTTTTGGTCGCTAATCCTGTTCCATCTTCAGAGTATTAGCCTTAAGAAAGCTGCCGTATCTGAGACATAATATGCCTGGCAGCATCTTCGTAAGGCGTCCTCCTTTCCACTAAAATTTGCTTTCCGAAACGCACAGAAATACGGGCCGGCCGTATAAAACCTGCGCCTATGGGAAGGGCTGTATCAGCGCCCTTTATAAGAGCGGGTATTACCGGCACGCTTAGTTTTTGGGCTAAAAAACCTACCCCTGCGCCTGGCGCAGCCTCTTGGCCTTTAGGAACCCTGCGGCCCTCCGGGAAAACTACCAGCGCTGCGCCCTGCCTGAGGCGGCGGATTGCCTCTTTTAAGGCATCCGGGTCAGCGGCCTTGGGCCTTACCGCGAATGCGCCGAGGCCGGAAATGAGCCGCGAGAAAAACGGGTTAAAGAACAAGTCGTGCCGCGCCATAAAATTCAAGGCCCGGGGAGAAGCTACTCCCAAGGCAACCGGGTCAAGATAACTTGTATGATTACTGGCCAGGATGAATCCCCCTTTTGGCGGAACATTCTCAAGGCCGTAAACCTTGAATCTAAAAAACACCTTGAGCAATAATCCGCACAAAAACTTGCCAAAAGCGTAGAGCATGCGTCTATCTATTCAGGGCCATTCTCCTGCCCAGTTCAAGCAGCCTGCGTGATTTCTGGAGGCTCCTGGATTCGGCGTAAATGCGTATCAAAGGCTCTGTGCCTGAACCCCTCAGCATCAACCAACTCCCGTCGGAGGAGGTCAACTTTACGCCGTCGTAATCCTTCATCTCTACCACTTTCTTCCCAAGCAGGCTCTTGACGCCCCTAAATTTCATGACGTCAATACTCTTGCCTGAGATACGCAGGCTCTCCTTGAGATAATAATACCTGCCGTATTTACGCTCCATATCGGAGATTATCCGCAGTATGCCGCGGCGGCGGTAAGCCATCATCTCCAATAGCAATATACCGGCCAGGGTGCCGTCGCGCTCCGGGATATAATTCTTGAACCCTATCCCGCCAGCTTCTTCCCCTCCAACCATGATGTTATGGTGCTCCATATGATAAGAAATATATTTAAAACCGACCGGTGTCTCGTATAGTTTAAGCCCGAGGTCGCGGGTAAGGTTATCCAGGAGGTTCGTGCCTACAATCGTCTTCACCACCCCGCCGCTAAACCCCCTGTCCCGGTATAGGTGCAGCGCCAGCAAGGCCAGTATCTTCTGCGGAGAGATAAATTCTCCTCCGGGTGCAATAGCGGCAATACGGTCGGCATCACCGTCCAGAACCAGGCAGATGTCAAACTTTTCCCTCTTCATCCGTTCGATTGAACAAGCGAGGTTCTCCGGTATCGGCTCCGGCCGCAGGCCTCCGAAAGAAGGATTCCTCTCTCTGCGGTTAAACTCCAGCCTTACGCCGGTCCCTGCCAGGACCAGCTCGATAAAACCGTTGCCGCTTCCATGCATCGTATCAACCAGAACGCGGTATCCGGCCTTTTTCATCTTTGCCAGATTTACGTAAGAACGCAGGAACCTGACGTAATCTCCTGCCAAGTCTTTCACGGTAACCCTGGCAGTAGAACGGGACTTCCTGGGATTAATGATGCGGTTTGCGGACCTTTCCACTACCGAGGTCACCTCTACCCCCGCCGCCCCTCCGGATGCGGTCTTGATTTTAATGCCGTTGTAAGAAGCGGGGTTATGGCTGGCGGTAATCATAACGCCGGCAGTCAGCCTCTTTCTCTTCACCGCAAAACTTAGCATCGGCGTAGGAACCGGGCTGTCCGCAATAATAACCTCTATGCCGTTATCCGCCAAAACCTCGCCTACGAGCCTGGCGTATTTATCCGATAAGAAACGCGTATCATACCCCACCGCCACCCTGACCTTGCCCCTGCCGCGCCTGCCGTTATAATAATCGGCGATGGCCTGCGCCACGCGCCTGACATTCTTAAAAGTAAAGGTATCGCTGATAATCGCCCTCCAACCATCGGTGCCGAATTTTATCTCTGCTTTCAAACTGGGCATCTCAATCTCCTTATGGCCTCCCTGTAATCTTTGGATTTAAAAATGTACGAACCTGCGGCCAGGACATTCGCCCCTGCCGCGAGCGCCTCTTTTGCGGTCTTCTGGTTGATACCGCCGTCAACGGCAATGTCGCCGTCAAAAACGGAACGCAGCTGCCTGATCTTGGCCAGGGCCGCCGGTATAAAATCCTGCCCCCCAAAACCGGGGTTGACAGACATCACCAGAACGAAATCCACTGCGGACAATACGCCATTGATCTTGGCTAAGGGGGTTCGAGGGTTTAAAGAAACCCCCGGCCTTATCCCCTGCCTCCTTAGGATACGGCTCTGTTTTTTAATCTCTGCTGCCGAGGCGGCCTCGATATGCATAGTAATCATATCGCTGCCTGCCTTGGCAAAAGCGTCGATATAATCCTGCGGGCGCTCAATCATAAGGTGCGTATCCAACGGCAGCCTGCTGGCCCGACGGATATCCTTGACTACTACCGGGCCGATGGTAATATTAGGGACGAAATGGCCGTCCATAACATCAATGTGCAGCATATCAGCGCCTGCCGACTCAACCTTCTTTATCTCTTCGGCCAGCGAAGCAAAATCCGCCGATAATATCGAAGGGGCTATCTTTATCTTCATCTGTAGAGTCCTCTTCTGGCAATATAGCTGTAAACCGCCTCCGGCACAAGGTAACGGAATGAACGGCCTTCCTTGATCGCCCGGCGAACCTCAAAACCCGAAACATCCACTGCGCGGATACCGACAGTAGTAATGTAAGAAGGCAACTTTTCCAGAGGGTAACCCGGCCTGGTGGCAACGATGAGCTTTACCATCTTGATGACCTCATTGAGGTCCTTCCACTCCCCGAGGTAATTCAGGAGGTCCGAACCGGTAATAAAATACAATTCGTCATCCGGATAGCGCTCCTTGAATACCCTGAGGGTATCAATGGTATAGGAATAGCCTTCTCTTTTGATCTCGGTATCAGAAGCCGCAAAATAACGGTTGCCCTTAATCGCCATTCTCACCATTGCATAACGCTGCTCGGCCCCCGCGATATCGCCGTTACTCTTGTGGGGAGGCCGATACGTGGGCACGAAGATGACTTTCTCAAGCTTTAATTTCTCGCGGGCCTCCTCAGCCAGAATCAAATGTCCGATGTGTATGGGGTTGAAGGTCCCCCCCAATATGCCTATTCTCATTGCCTCACCTGGCCGCTTCCGAAAACCTGATACTTGTAGGTAGTCAATTCCTCAAGGGCCATCGGTCCGCGGGCGTGCAGCTTATCGGTTGAGATGCCTATCTCGGCCCCCATGCCAAACTGGTAACCGTCGGTAAAACGGGTGGAGGCATTTACGTAAACGCAGGCGGAGTCCACCCGCCTCAAGAACTCGCGGGCGTTATTGCGGTTATCGGTGATGATGCTATCGGAATGATGCGAGCCGTAATTATTAACGTGCTCAATTGCCTCGTTGAGGCTTTCTACCACCTTGACCGAAAGTATTAAATCCAGGTATTCCCTGCGGTAGTCTTCCGCTGTCGCGCGCCTTACGCCCTTTGCAATCTTCTGCGTAATAGGGCATCCGCGGATCTGGACGCCGGCATCGCGAAAATCTTTCAGCATCCCGGGCAGGAACCTGGCAGCCACATCGCGGTGCACGAGCATGCTCTCCATGGCATTGCAGACTCCCGGCCGCTGGACCTTGGCGTTAAAACAGACCTTCTCCGCCATGTTGAGGTCTGCCCAATCATCCACATAGACATGGCAAACCCCCTTATAATGCTTGATTACCGGGATGCGCGAGAGGCGCACTACATTACGGATAAGCCCCTCTCCGCCGCGTGGTATAACTACGTCAATATAATCATTTAACCCAAGGAGTACGTTCACCGCCCGCCTGTCCCTGGTGCTTATGAGGTTGATAGCATCCCGGCAGTCCCCTTCATTTTTAAGCGCGGCTTTAAGAATGCGGTAGATTTCCAGATTTGAATTCAACGCATCGCTGCCGCCTTTTAAAATTACGGCATTGCCGGACTTAAGGCAAAGCCCGATACAGTCCGCCGTCACATTCGGGCGGGATTCGTAGATAATGGCTACTACGCCTATGGGGACGCGCACCTTGCGGATGCGCAGGCCGTTAGGCCTCTTCCATTCCCTGATAACTTCTCCTACCGGGTCCTTCAGGGCTGCGATTGCCAGGAGGGAATCCGCCATCTCCTTTATTCTTTTCTGATTAAGGCTGAGCCGCTCAATGAAAACCCCGCTTAATCCGTTGCGGCGGGCAGCGGCAACATCCCTGGCGTTGGCCTTAAGGATTAAGGACCTGTTTCTATTAATCCCGGACGCCATCTTACGCAAGAGACGGTTCTTCTCCTGCGGGCTCAAAACCGCCAGGGAACGCGCTGCTTCCAGGGCTGACTGCGCTATGCGAATAATCTCCTTTTTAAGTTCCATTTGTTCAGCTGACCTCCACGATATTATCACAGTGGATAACCTCTTTGCCCAGGCGTTGTCCTTTAAGTTTCTCCAGTTCGCTGCTGGAAAAACAGGTCTTGCCGCGGGCAAACTCCCGGTGGTGCTTATCGATAATGCTGACTATATCGCCCTGCTGGAAGCTGCCGCTTACCCCTGTCACGCCTACGGCAAGGAGGCTCTTGCGGTTAATCAGCGCCTGCCTGGCTCCGTCATCAACAATAACCTCTCCCTTGGTCTTGGTGCCGAAAGCAATCCAGCGTTTCTTGGCAGCCAGCTGCGCCCCCTTCGGCACAAAAAGCGTGCCGAAACTACCGGGGTCGGAAACACTCCCCGAGATAACGCCCCTGGACCTGCCGTTGGCGACTACGCAGGATATGCCCGAGCCTACGGCAATCCTGGCAGCATCAAGCTTAGTAACCATGCCGCCGACACAGGTCTTTTTATCAGTAGGAGAGGCAAGCGATTTTACCTGCGGAGTAATATCGGCTACCACCTTAACCAGGGTCCTTTTATCTTGAGCCAGTAATCCATCCACATCGGTAAGGATTATAAGGAGGTCTGCAGAGACAAGGGCGGCTACCAGTGCCGATAAGCGGTCATTATCCCCGAACCTGATTTCGTC
Organism: Candidatus Omnitrophota bacterium; assembly: GCA_041650795.1. Classification (GTDB taxonomy): domain Bacteria; phylum Omnitrophota; class Gorgyraeia; order Gygaellales; family Profunditerraquicolaceae; genus JBAZKK01. The sequence continues at coordinate 7,334 of JBAZKK010000011.1, forward strand.
GGTAGAGACCGTGTCGTTCTCATTGATAACCGGGATAATGCCAAGCCTCAACAGGGAAAGCGCGGTATTCTTGGCATTGAGATAGCGGCGGCGGTCGTCAAAATCCTCCCAGGTAAGCAATACCTGTCCGCAATTAAGTGATTTTTCCTTGAAGAGACTGCGGTAGATATTCATCAGCTCGCCCTGGCCCACTGCCGCAGCTGCCTGCAAAGATGCCAGTTCCTTCGGCCGCGACTTCAAACCCAGAAGCTGCATCCCGATAGCGATGGCCCCCGAAGATACAATAACGACTTCCCGGCCGCTCTTGATAAGCGCTGCCACCTCTTCGGAAATCTGACGGGCAACCCCTGCGTCAAAGGCGCCCCTCTCCCGGTAAAAAAGGCTGCTGCCTATCTTGATTACTATCCTCTTATAATTTTTTTGCGATACCTTCAATTAAATCCTCCAGGCCTTCTTTCCTAAGCGCAGAGATAGGATAAACCTTCTTCTTCAGCGCAGCCTTGAATCTCGCCAGGTTCTCTTCTGCCCCCTCAAGGTCCATTTTATTCGCCGCCAGGACCTGGGGTTTTCTGGCTATCTCATCCTTGTATTTCTTTAATTCATTGTTGATGATTCTATAATCTTCTAAAGGGTCTCTGCCTTCAAAACCTGCCGCATCTATTACGTGCAGCAGGACCCTGGTGCGTTCGATATGCCTTAAGAATTTCTGCCCGAGCCCGCGTCCTTCGGCTGACCCCTCTATCAGACCGGGAATGTCTGCAATCACAAAAGACGATTCCCCATGGTGCACCACTCCTAAAAAAGGGGATTTGGTAGTGAACGGGTACGCCGCTATTTTTGGGCGGGCATTGGAAACCGCCGATATCAGGGTGGACTTGCCGACATTAGGGAATCCTATCACCCCCACGTCGGCGATAAGCTTAAGGTCAAGGATAAGCTCTCTCTCTTCTCCCGCTTCGCCACCGGAGGCCTGCTTGTGGTGGCGGTTGCCCATCCCGCCCCTGCCTCCTGCCGCCGCGATTAACTCTTCCTTGTCATGGCTTAAATCGCGCAGGGTGCACCCGGTATGCACGTCTTTGATAACAGTGCCGCAGGGAACCTTAATGATGACCGCGGGCGCATCCTTGCCTTTCTTGTTCTTGCTTGAGCCATGGGTGCCGTTTGAGCCGGTGAAATGCCGGTTATACTGAAAATCCAGGAGGGTGCGGATGCCATGGTCAGCGCGTATTATGATATCAGCGCCCCTGCCTCCGTTTCCTCCGTCGGGCATCTTTTTGCCGCGGATGTATTTATCGGTGTAGAAGCTGTCACAACCCTTGCCACCGCTGCCGGACTTAATGTGAATCCTGGCGTTATCAATGAACATATCCCTTAACCTGCTAAGCCGATCTCTTTAATCTCCAGGCGGGTAAGGTTCTGGCGGTGCCCCTTCTTCCAATGAGAAGACTTGCGGCGGCGGTATTTAAAAGAGATCGACTTTTCTCCCCTGAATTGTCCCATTACTACGGCAAGCACCTTGGCCCCCTTAACGTAGGGCTGCCCCACTTCGACTTTTTTATCCTTGGAAACCAAAAGCACCTTAGACAAATTAAGCTCGTGGCCGTCTTTAAATTCCTGCTTCTCTACCTCAATAAGATCGCCTTTTTCGACGTAATACTGCTTTCCTCCAACCTCAACTATTGCATACATTTGCGTCACTCCTTTAGCATATTTTTATTAATACCCTTAAGCCGCAATAGGGCTTTTATCCATAGATTCTCTATTATAATCTAAATACCTATAAAATCAAGTATTTTTGCCCTTGTTAGGGACGGTTCTCAATCCCCCTTCAAACTGTCCCCCTAAGGAAAATTTTAAGCGGAATCCAGGTTTGCCCCTGGAAAGTTTTTCATCGGGAGGGGACAGTTTACGAACTACCTAAGAACCGTCTCTATGAAATCTGGAGGTCCTCGACATGCAAGGCAGGATTGGAAACAAGGTTAATCTTAATCTTGAAACTACGCTCCAGCTGCCTAAGATTCCCCTTGTCTTTGAGGATTTCGCTGACTACCGCCGGATTGAGGATAAAATTAATCTCCTTGCTTGCCGGTTTCTTAAGAAGATGCTTCTTAAATTCCTTAAGGGCAAAGATTGACATAGTAAGCGGCGACTTTACCTTGCCCTTGCCCTGGCAATAAGGGCAGTTTTGATATGAAAGCGCCTGGGCGGTATTGTGGATGCGTTCGCGCGTCATCTCTACCACGCCGAACTTGGAAATGCCGGCAATATCGTATTTAGCGCGGTCCTTATGCAAGGCTTTTTTCAGGACATTGAGGACCTCGCGCCGGTGCCCTTCCTTTTCCATATCGATAAAATCTATGACTATTATGCCGCCGAGGTCGCGCAGCATAATCTGGTGCGCCACCTCCGCCGCCACTTCGCAGTTAATCTTGAATGCCGCTTCTTCCTGGCGGACGTTCTTCCTGAAGCCGCCACTGTTGACATCTATAACCACCAGCCCCTCCGTAGGCTCAATCACAATATAGGCCTTGGATTTCAGGTAAACCTTCGTTTCAAAAATCTTGTTTATCTGCACCTCCGCCCCCTTTTCCCCGAAGAGGTCCTGTCCGCGGTAGAGCTCTACCTTATGAGAAAGGTAACTTAGGAATGTCTTCATAAAATGCTTAACGCGGTAATACTCGGGCTTGGAATCAATAATAAGGCGTGATACGTCCTCGGTAAAGGAATCGCGGATGGCGCGCAGGGTTAAGTCGTACTCTTCATATATAAGGCTGGGCGCGCCCTTGACCTTGACGGTCTTCTCCAGCCTCTTCCAAAGTTTTAAAAGAAAAAATGCGTCGCGCTGTATCTCCTGTTTGGACCTGCCTGAGGCGGCAGTGCGCACGATAAACCCCAATTCCTCGGGCAGCTTGGCCTCTACCAGCGCCTGACGCAGGCGTTTTCTCTCCTCCTCATCCTCTATACGCCGGGAAATACCCAAGTGGGCATCCTGCGGCATAAGCACCAGGTATCTGCCGGGGATACCGATATGGCAGGAAAGACGCGGCCCCTTGGTGCCGAAAGATTCCTTCACCACCTGCACCATTACCTCCTGCCCCTTCTTGACTTGTTTCGGCGCAAGCTTATCGGATTCCGGGCTTTCAAAGGCAGACTCGATCTCTGAAAGATATAGGAACCCCTTTTTAAAGAGCCCGATATCCACGAACGCGCCGTTGATAGACGGGAGCACTGCGTCAATGCGCCCCTTATAGATATTTCCGACGATCGTCTTATCCTCGGGGCGCTCCATATAGAACTCTTCCAGCCGCCCGCTGTTCATTATTGCCACGCGCTTCTCGCGGGGTTCAATATTGACCAATATTTCTTTTGACATTTTTTTCTTCCTTAATCTGTGGAGGCTAAGCTAACGTTGCCTCCTTAATGGTTATGCCCTCCGGCAGCTGTGCCTTCAATCTATCCTTAAAATCATCCGGGTTTAAAAATTCCCGCAAAACCACCGACGCCTCTTCGCCTTCGCTCTCCAGGCCCAATTTCAACGCACGCTTGATGCTCAGCTTGGGGCGAGGGGTAAACCCTTCGCTGAGTTTAAGCGGCAGCCTGGCGCGGCGCATAGCGCGCATCAGGAGGCGCATTAGGTCAAGATGCGAGATATAACGCATCTGCCCTTTTTTGGTAAAAATAAATCGTATGCGGTAATCCACTTAAAATAAAAGGGCGAAGCCCAGTATCCCTTCGCCCACATAGATTCAGTCCTCCTGCCGACCCTGTTTCTTTACGGCGCCGTATCCGTACAGATGGTATCCTTGGATAAGACGCCTCCGGTAGTCACGGTATAACTCTTGCTGCCGGTGCCTGGTGTCCCCTGCGAGGAGCACACCTGCGGCCGTGCAACGATGTTATAACCTGCGCTCGTAATGTTTACAACGGCGTAGAAATACCCCTGATAAGGTTTATTTACGTTAAATTCCGAAAAATAATTCTTATCCAGGTACCGTGGCGTAACGTTTACCAGCTGGGAATCTATGTCAGTGGGATACTGGCTCTTATTGGAGGCAGCGTAATTCTCGAATGCCGTGGCAACGGTGCGCAGGGTGGCCTGGGCAGCAGCTTCGTTCTGGACCAGGCGGGCGCGCAATATCTGCGGGATGGCAATGGCCGCCAATAAAGCGATAATCGCCACTACAATCATAACCTCTACTAAAGTAAAACCTTTCTTCATATTTATCAATCCTCCCTGAATATGGATTTTTATTCTATAACAGCAGCTTGCCCTTTGTCAAGGAAATATACTAAACAGTTTCCCGATTGCATTGGAAAGCGTTTCTAACGGCTAGAGAACCAGAGGATGGTCTTCTGCAGGCCTTCCCTTAACGATATGCGGGGATGCCATTTAAGCAGGCGTTTTGCCTTGCCGATGTCCGGCCTCCTCTGGCGCGGGTCATCCTGCGGCAATTTCTTAAAAACGATACGGCTCCTGCTGTGGCTGATGCTCAATACCAGGCGCGCCAGCTCTATCACGGTAAACTCAGCCGGATTTCCGAGATTTAAAGGCGCATTAACCCGCGTCATCATCAGGCGCCAAATGCCTTCAATAAGGTCGTCGATATAACAGAACGCACGGGTCTGCCTGCCGCTGCCGTAAACGGTCAGCGGGTTATGATGCAGGGCCTGACAAATGAAATTTGGCACTACCCTGCCGTCGTTTACCCGCATGCGCGGGCCGTAGGTATTGAAGATGCGTGCGATACGGGTATCCATTTTATGGAAACGTTGATATGCCATAGCAATGGCTTCGGCAAAACGCTTTGATTCGTCGTAACACCCGCGCACCCCCACCGGATTAACGTTACCCCAATATCCCTCATTCTGCGGATGCAACAGCGGGTCGCCGTAAACCTCTGAAGTAGATGCAAGCATAAATACCGCCTTTTTCTTCCTGGCCAGCCCCAATGCGTTATGCGTGCCGAGAGAACCGGCTTTTAACGTGTGGATGGGGAACCTAAGATAATCCTGCGGGGAAGCCAGAGAGGCAAAATGCAATACGTAACTTACTTTTCCGGGTATGGAGATATGGCGTGATACGTCCTGTTTATGATAACGGAAGCTCTTGTCCCCAAGCAGTGATGATATGTTCTTAAGCGCGCCTGTCTTGAGGTTATCAAGACAAACCACCCTGAACCCCTCAGAGATAAGCCGCTCGCATAGATGGGAGCCTATAAAACCCGCTCCTCCGGTAATAACAACTGTTTTTTTAGCCATGCCTAAAATATTCCGCGGTTAGCCTTAATCCTTCCCTGAAGTTTATGCGGGGCGTAAATCCCAATAGCCCCTTCGCCCTGCTTAAATCCGCGCGCGTCTTGAACACATCCCCGCGGCGCCTGTCTAAAAATCTCGGCTGAAGTGCGGTGTTTAATATTTTATTGAGTATCCGCACCAGCTCTATGATGCTGAAGTTTGCGCCTCCGGCAATATTAAAAACCTCTCCCTTGAGAGCCGGCCTGGATGAGGCGGCGATATTTGCATCTGCGACATTACGCACGTAAGTAAAATCGCGCGACTGCCTCCCTGTCCCGAATATGGGCGGCCGCCTGCCTGCGAGCATCAGCGTGATAAATTTAGGTATGACCGCGGCGTATTCGTCGTCCGGGCTCTGGCGAGGTCCAAAAACATTAAAGTAACGCAAGGATACCGTCGGCAGTCCGTAATACAAACTGAACATGCGGCAGTAATACTCCCCGCTTAATTTAGTAAGGGCGTAAGGCGAAATCGGCTGAGGCAGGAAATCTTCTTTTTCCGGGAAATTCCTTACGTCACCGTAAACGGAACTTGAGGAGGCAAAAACAAAAGACTTAACCTTATTTGCAAGGGATGCCTCCAGCATATTAAGGGTACCCTGGATGTTAACCTCATTATAATCGTGAGGATTAAGCAGCGATTTCGGAACACTCCTCAATGCTGCCTGGTGCAGCACTGAATCCATCCCCTTGGAAGCCTTTTTGCAATCAGGCAGGGAACGGATATCTCCTCTTAAAACCTCAATCCTCTCCAGGAACGGCTTGATATTTTTTATTTTACCGTTGGAGAAATTGTCAAGTACCCTGACGCTATGGCCCCTCTGGAGTAATCCCTCGACGATATGCGAGCCGATGAAACCCGCCCCTCCGGTAACCAGAAACCTCTTCATAATCTTACCACCTTGGGGCTATCTGTGCACGCGTAGGCGTTACGGGTATCAAAGATAAGCCTGGAATTCTTCAGGATAAAAGAATAATCAAGGGCCGAATGGTCGGTAGCTATTACGGCGCAATCAAACCTTTTGAGGTTGGCGCTATTAAGCCTGATACCCTTTAGGTTAATCCCGTTGATTTTCAGGTAGGGAATAAGCGGATCATAATAAGAAACGGATACCCCCCTTGCGTGGAACGCCGCGATGATATCCAGGGCCGGTGATTGCCTTAGGTCCCTGATATCTTTTTTGTAAGTGGCACCTATTACCAATACCTTCGTCTTCGAGGGGGCCTTGCGTTTTAACAAATGCATGACCCTTTCGGTAATATACTGCGGCATCCCGGAAATGGTATCGGATGCCAACTTGATAAAACGCGAGCGAAAACCGTAATGCCGCGCCTTCCAGTAAAGATAGAGCGGGTCTTTTGGGATGCAGTGCCCGCCAACCCCCGGGCCGGGATAGAAAGGCATAAAACCGAAGGGCTTGGTGCTGGCGCCCCTTATGACCTCCCAGACATCAATACCCATCTTATGCGCCATCATCGCTATCTCGTCTATAAAAGCGATATTGATTAAACGAAAGGTGTTCTCCAGTAACTTGACAGCCTCCGCGGTGCGTGCGCTGGATACCACGATAACCTTATTGATGATGCTCCGGTAGACCGCAGCCGCAAGGAAGGCGGCTTCTTTGCTTATGCCGCCGACAATCTTGGGTATTCTACCTACCGGATAAGACCTGTTTCCCGGGTCAATCCTTTCAGGAGAAAAATTGAGATAAAAATCCCGGTTATGCCTTAAACCGCGCCTCTCTAAAAGCGGCAGGATAACCTCTTCGGTAGTGCCGGGGTAAGTAGTGCTTTCCAGGATTATAACGGCCCTCTTCTTGATATTGCCGGATATGCCCCTGACAGCGCTTTTGATATAGGAAATATTCGGGTGGTATTTGCGCCGCAGCGGCGTTGGCACGCATATTATAATTACGTCCGCTTCCCGCAAGGCGCTGAATTCGCCTCGCGGGATAAAATTACCGCAGGCCATAACCTTCTTTAGTTCCTTTGCCCCGACATCGCTGATATAGGATTGGCTCTTTTTCAAACTGCCAAGACGGTCCTTATCAATCTCTATGCCCAGGGTGCGGAAGCCTTTCCTGGCAAACTGCATCGCCAAGGGCAAACCTACGTAACCCAACCCTACTACCGCTATCACAGTCTCCTTACTTTTTATCCTGGAATTAAATTCCTTAACGGCGCTGTCCATAGTTAAACCGACCTACCGGAACCCCCTTTTCTGCCGATGCCGGCATAGGCAAAACCTAATTTCTTCATACGCTTTGGCTCATAGATATTGCGGCCGTCAATGATAAGGCGGCGGCGCATCAATTTTTTTATCCTTGCGAAATCCAACTCCTTGAATTCGTCCCATTCGGTGATAATCAAGAGGCAATCCGCCTGGCGGCAGGCCTGGTAAGGATCCTTGCAAAACGTGACGCCGCGCGCATCAGCGAACAATTCTCCTGCATTCTTCATGGCCGAAGGGTCATAAACCTTCAACCTCGCCCCATCCGCCTCTAATGCCCTGATGATTTCGATTGAAGGGGCGTTACGGAGATCGTCGGTATTAGGCTTAAAAGAGAGGCCCAAAACAGCGATATTCTTATCCTTGATAATCCAGAGGGCATCCTTGATCTTTGCAAGGAACGCCTTGAACTGCTCCGCATTGATATCGCGCACCGACTTCAGAAGATGAAAATCATAGCCCAACTTCGCGGATATCTCAATAAAGGCATCGAGGTCCTTGGGGAAACAGGAACCTCCGTAACCAAGCCCGGCATTTAAAAATTCCCGGCCGATCCTTCTATCCAACCCCACCCCTAAAGCCACTTCCTCGATATCGGCTCCGACTTTGTCGCAGATGCGCGAAACGGCATTAATAAAGGAAACCTTGGTCGCCAGGAAAGAATTTGAGGCATGCTTAATTAATTCTGCGGACCTGATATCCGTAACCACCAACGGCGCATTAAGGGGCTTGTAGAGCTCAGCCAGGATACCCTCGGCCCTGCTGGATTCCACTCCTATGACGATACGGTCAGGATGCATAAAATCATTGATGGCTGCGCCCTCTTTCAGGAATTCCGGGTTTGAGGCAACGTCAAATTTCGCCTTGCGCTTTAGCTTTATATAGGTAGAGATGGTGTGTTTTACCCAATATCCGGTTTCAACCGGCACAGTGGATTTTTCCACAATCAGGCGGTAGCCGTCCATATATAATGCGATATTGCGCGCCACATTTTCTATCCCGGTAAGATCCGCCTCCCCGTTCTCCAGAGGGGGAGTGCCAACTGCGATGAAAATTACCTCCGAAGACTTCACCGCCTCTTTGATGCTTGAGGTAAACCTTAATCTCTTCTTGGCAGCATTCTTTACGATAAGCTCCTCCAGCCCCGGCTCATAGATAGGTATAATGCCTTTTTGAAGCTGGGTGATTTTGCGGGCGTTATTATCGGCGCAAACCACGCTATTGCCTAATTCCGCAAAGCATGCTCCGCTTACTAATCCGACATAGCCTGAACCGATAATAGATATCTTCATTGTTTCTCCCTTGAGCTATCCCCTTAATAACTACTCTGCGAGCCTGGCTTGGGCTCATGATAACTCTGGTCAAGGCTGAATTCGTTCTCCGGGAAAGCCTTTAACCTAAAAACCAGCCAGATACTATTGCCGTGGTCCTTCTGTGCGTTATAAGTAAGTTCCATGGTCCAGCAATGCAGGTCGCGTATAATGGAATACTCCTGCTCCCTTAATCCAGACGGGTAGTCCGTAGTATCGGCGAATTGGTATCTTTCATAAATCCCAAATTTCCATTTAGGATTTATGCGCCACTTGGTGCCGAAGGTCAGCTCCTTTCCGGCCTTGCGCTGGTAACGCTGGCCGATACCGATGGTCCGATCTTCTCCTATATTGAAATTGAAGTCAATATTGGCATTGGAAAAGGTGTTATAGTTTGGGTCGCTGCGCAATCCTGAATGCGTATAAGTAGCATCCCCTACTATCGACATCCAGGAATAAGGCCAGAGGTCCAGGTCGAACACTATGTCCCCCAGGCTGCTTCCGGTTTTCCCGGTGGTTGTCTTGGGCTTAATGTCGTAGCTGGTGTTAATCCTGAAATCGGCCAAAAGCGCTGTCTGGCCTTTGCGCTTGGTCTGCAGCCTGTTCGCCAACTCCATTGTGACGGAGGAATCGCCGACAGAAGCCCCGCCTCCAAACCTGGCTTTGGTGGCTGGCATGGTAGAGGTATTGGTATAAGAATAGCTGACGGTAGGCGTAAGGATGTGGCGCAGGCCGTGAATGTCAAGGCCTAAAAAATTAGAATTAACGTTAAAGAGACGGTAAAATTTGGTGCTGATATCAGTACCGGTTCCCAACGCCACCTGCGAGGTGGCTCCGTAGGTGTTTTTGTTGTAGTAAGCTCCCTCTGCCGACGCAAAGGGGGTTATTCTCAAAAAAGAGACCTTTAAAGGGAGCGATAATTTATTGGCGCTGTCTAACTTGCTGTAGGTAACATTCTGGTCGGCTGCAGTAGAAGTCGAATCATTATAGGAATAATTCACGTAAGAGGTATTGTCCTGCAGGTAAAAAGGAGAATCGCCGAGCTGGATACTCGGCATGCTGTATTGTATTTCAGGCAGCCTTTCGTCCTGGTCCGTAAACCAGTGGTTTACGCGCTTCTGCACCAGGACATCGAGACTGGAGTAGTTAAAGGAATGGTGCAATAAGCCGTAGGATAACGGTTCTGACTCCTTTTCGTATTCGCGGTAAAAATAATCCCTCAGGAAATTATCATCGGAGCCGAGCTTTTTTCTCTTCTGGTCGGATATTTTATAGAGCTCGGAGGTAAAATTGGTGCGTTCGTCGATATCCCACTTATGCCGCCAACGCACCATATACCTCTGGAAAGCATCGTAACCGTCATTCCGGTTGTTCCTGCTATCTTCGTCAGTATAGTAAAACTTAAAATCCCCCTTGCCGATGTTTTCGCTGCGGTAATTCAAGCCAACCCCTTCGGCAGTGCCGAGCTTATTGCGGTAATCAAAATAAATCCTGCCGTCCGCATTCTCGGTAAGGCTATAGCGCCAGGCAGAAAGCATATACGCGCCCCACTCCTTCCTTTTACCGGGGCTAAGCTGCACGTGCATCAAAGGGTCGGCAAAGCTGCGGCTGAACTCCGGTATGTACGCCACGGGGACCTGGCCCAGATAGAGAATATCGTCCTTGGTCTCTACCTTATTCTTTGGGAAAAATTTTACCCTGCGGGACTTGATGCGATAATGAGGCCTGTCCATGCTGCAGGTGGAGACATAACCGTGGGAGGCGATAAATTCCTTGTCGCTTACTTTTTTTACGCTCTTGGCCCTCCCAAAATACGGGTCGGAACGGAAATCCGCGTCATCCAGGGTCCCGGATTTATCCTGAAAATTATAAGTCCCCTTCTCCGCTTCAATCACGCCTTTTTCGTCATCAATCCTGACATTGCCCTCCACCCACCCCTGCTTGGTTTCGGTGTTAACGGTAAGCTTCTCACAGGTTAGCTTAGCGCCCTTGTATTCTACGGAAACTTTTCCGCTGGCAGTAACATTCTTGCTCTCGGCGGAATATTCCACTACGTCCCCGTTTACCACTACCGGTTCCTGCGCGGCACTCCCCTTTTTCTCTTTATCATTGGCTGAAAGGATGGCTACCGAAAAGAGCATAAACACGGTTCCGATAATAATCAGGCGGGCCTTCATTTATTTTTTGGGAATTTTCTTATAATCCTCTAAGAAACGGTTAATACCGATGCCGGTCAACGGGTGCTTCAGGAGCTGCTCAATAACCGCAAAAGGGATGGTGGCGACATCAGCGCCCAGCCTGGCTGCCTCAATCACATGCAGGGGGTTACGCACCGAAGCTACGATAATCTCCGTCTCGAAATGATAATTGGAATAAATCTGCCTGATATCGCGTATCAACTCCATGCCTACCGCGCCGATGTCATCAAGCCTTCCCACGAACGGCGAAACATAAGTAGCGCCTGCCTTGGCTACCAGCAATGCCTGCATGGCAGAGAAACAAAGGGTGGTATTGGTTCTCGTGCCCTCCTGCGATAAAACCTTGACTGCAATCAGGCCTTCCTTGGTAATGGGGATTTTTATTACGATATTCTCGGCCAACGCCGCCAATGCCCGCGCCTCGCGAAGCATGCCTTCGCTTTCCAGGCTGATTACCTCGGCGCTCACCGGCCCCTTGACGATAGAGCAGATTTCTTTTAAAAGCCCCGCTGCCTCCCGGCCTTCTTTAGCTATTAAGCTGGGATTGGTAGTAACGCCATCTATCACGCCGAGCCTCTGCGCCTCTTTTATTTCTTTTATATTTGCGCTGTCTATGAATATCTTCATCCTCTTGCCCCGTCCCTTACCATTACCGCCGCGCCTATTAAACCGGCATCGCTGCCCAGCCTGGCCTTATAGACCTTGACGTGGCGGGCCTGCACCGTCATCGCCCGGCTCCTGATGACCTTTTTCACCTCATCTAACAACGCCTTGCCGGCATTCGCCACTCCTCCGCCGATAACAATGACATCGGGGTTTAGAAGATTAACTACCCCTGTCAGGGCAATCCCCAGATGCCGGCCTACGCCTGACCAGAAACCTAACGCCTTGGCATTGCCTCTTCTAGCCAATCCGCTTACCTGCTCCAGGCTGATACGGCGCCCGAACACCCTCCTCGCCTCTGCCAAAATCCTGCTATTGCCGACATAGGTCTCCAGGCACCCCCTCCCGCCGCAATTGCATCTTCGGCCGCTCTCATTAAGAGGAATGTGCCCTACCTCTCCGGCGGCATTATTTGCTCCGCGGTAAAGCCTGCCTCCTGAAATTACGCCTGCGCCGACGCCGGTGCCCAGGGTAAGGCAAACGGCATAACGCGAGCCGCCAGCCGCCCCCAGCCGGTACTCTGCCAGGCACATCAGGTTGGCGTCATTATCCATAAAAACAGGAATGCCCAATTTTTTCTTAAGCAGCGAACCCAACCGCACACCCTTCCAGCCCGGTATATTGGTAAGGGAATGCACTGCGCCTTTCTCATAGTCAATTGAACCTGGTAAGCCCAAGCCTACTCCCAAGATGTTGCGTTTATTTAAGTTTTGACTCTCCAATATGTTATTCACCGCTTCTATGATTATCTTTATCAATCTGTTTTTATTCAGCAACCTGCGCGTGTCAAAGGAATGCTTCAATACAATGCGATAGCGCAAATCAAGCAGCGCCACCCTTAGATTAGTCCCTCCCAGATCAACGGAAATAATAAACTTTTTACCCATTTCGCTGTATTTTATATTAAAATAGCGTTTATTTCAATATATTTAGGAAACGCAGACCCTGTTCCTGCCGGTCTGCTTAGCCTGGTAAAGGGCCTGGTCAGCTTTTTCAATCAGGCTGCGCGTATCCTGGCCGTCAGCGGGAAAACTGGAAATGCCGATACTAATGGTAACCTTGAGGTCTTCGTCATAAACCCTGATGCGCGCGTCTTCAATGGCGCGCCTGATACGCTCTGCAACATACCGGGCGTCTTCCTTTCCGGTCTCGGTAAGCACGAGCGAAAATTCCTCTCCTCCGTAGCGGCCCATTAAATCTATCTGGCGGATGCTTTCTTTGATGAGGCTGGCTATCTCCTTGAGTATGGCGTCGCCGACCAGATGCCCGTGGCGGTCGTTGTAATACTTGAAGTGGTCAATATCAACCATCAGGCAGGAAAAATGATATTTGAATTTGTTGGAACGCTCCAATTCTTCCCCGAACCTCTCCAGGTAATGCCGGCGGCTGAAGGCGCCTGTCAAGGTATCGGTAACCGAGAGCTCCTGCACCTGCTGGTAAAGGATAGCCCTCTTAAGCCCCAGCATGAACTGCTGGGCCAGGATATAAAACTTCTCCTGCTCCTCGGGCCTGATTCCGTCGGCAATCAAATGACCGATGAGGTTCTTGTCTATCTCCAGGTTAAGGACGGCCTTATCCTTGTATTGCGAGATATCAATATCCCCTTTGACAAACTTACAACTGCCGATATCGATATACTTGTCTATCTCTTCCTTGAAATGGTTGAATACGGCATCCTCCTCCAGCGTCCTGCATATCTGCTTGCTGATATCATAGAGCGCGATGGTCTGCTCGAGCTCCTTATGCAGGATGAGGTTCTCATCCTCCAGCTGCGCGTTTAACTTAAGGAGCCGCTGGTAATTCCCCCTAAGCTGCTCCCTGGTATCCAGAAAGCTTTTGACCAGGTAAGCCGTCAGGATTTTCTGAAAACCCCAGTAGAAACAGCCTACCAGCACTAACAGCGCCGCTAAATAGAGCATACCCGGTTTCTTCCCTTTTGCTTGGCTTCATACATTGCCTTATCGGACTTAAGAATAAGCTCTGTTTCGTCTTTGGCGTCTGCGGGGAAATTTGCCAGGCCGATTGAAACGGTGATGTTGGTCTCTTGGCGTCGCAGGGTAACCTTGGCGTTCTCTATCCTGGCGCGCAGGTCCTCGGCAATAGCGCGGGCCTTCCTTTTGTCCATATGGGATAATATCACGCAAAACTCCTCTCCCCCGAAACGGCTGATGATGGTATTAAATTCCTTGAGGTAATTCGCCATGGTGAAGCTTAAGGTCTTGAGCACCAGGTCTCCCGCAGTATGGCCGAACTGGTCGTTGTATTTCTTAAAATAATCTATATCCAGCATCAAAAGAGTGAAGCTTGAATTCTGCCTCATGCTCCTCTTGCACTCTTCCTTCAGGCGCTCCATAAAATAACCTTTGGTGTAAAGTGCGGTCAGCCCGTCATGGATGGCAAGGTCCTGCGTCTTCTGGAAAAGCTCCCCGTTCTCCAGCGCTACCGCTCCGAGATCGGAGATAATCGTCAGGAATCTCAGGTCGTCCTGCGAATAAAATGCAGGCAACTGGTTATCAAGCCTCAAAACGCCCATCAGCCGGTGGTCGCTGACTAAAGGGGCGCTGATAAGAGAAGAGATGGGACGGGCATCTTCCTCTGCCAGCTTATCAAGGTCAAAACGGAAATCCCTTTTGATGTCCTCGATAAAAAGCGGCGCGACGTGGCGAACCACCCAGGAATCAAAGGTATCGCCCTCCTTGTCTTTGATGATAAGGCCTTTATCTTCCTTTTTAGCCTTATAGATGGTAAGCCTGCCGTTTTTATCCGACAGGTAAAAGATACATGTCCCTTTATTCTTGGCGATAAACGAAAAAGCGGTAGAGGTAAGGCTGTTGGCGATGTATTCCAGCTCGAGGTTCTGGTTGATATTCTCGATTATTTCTTTGAGGCTGCGGTAACGCCTTATCTTTTCCTGGAAGGCAATCTTATTCTTGGATTCCTGGGCATTCTCTTCGGAGACGATATTGATTTTCTCCTGTAGCCCTTCAATCTCGAAATCCAGGCCGCCTTTTATCTTGAGGTATTTGTTAAAAAGATAAATCCCCAGAACGATGTTTACGAGGTAAAAACACAAAAGTAGCGGCAGGCGGAAAGGATGGTGCAGGCTGTAAAGACAGGCCGGCAGGATGATGTAGGCACTGATTAAAACCGCAGCGAAACCAGTTATTCTTAAAGATTTTTTAAGGATGGCGATATCCGTAGGACTATGTCTCTATCAAGTTTATAAATTAGACTATCGTCTCTTCGGTATCCTTGTCAAAAAAATGCACCTTGCTCATATCAAACACCACGTCCATGTCCTGGTTCATCTGCGGTTTGTTATGGGCTCCTACGCGGGCAATAAAGGTATTGATGCCGGTATTGAGGTATAGGTAGACCTCCGACCCCATCGGCTCGATTACCTCGCAATTGACCCTTACCACGTTCTCGGGCGGCGCATTGGAAACAAAAAGCTTATCGTATACGTCCTCGGCGCGGATACCGAATATCACTTCCTTGCCCAGGTAGGGGAGTATCTTATCGAACATGTCTTCAACGAGCTTGGCGCGGATCTTTCCTTCTTCAAAATAGATGCGCCCGTCTTTCTTAATAATCCTGCCGTTCATAAAATTCATGGGGGGGGAGCCGATAAAACCGGCGACAAATTTATTCCTGGGGTGGTCATATATGGAGATGGGCTCATCCACCTGCTGCAGGACTCCGTCTTTCATTACGGCAATCCTATCCCCCATCGTCATAGCCTCGATCTGATCGTGGGTAACGTAGATAATGGTGCTCTGCAGGCGGATATGCAGTTTATGGATTTCGGTGCGCATCTGCACGCGCAGCTTTGCGTCAAGATTGCTCAAGGGCTCGTCAAAAAGGAATGCTATCGGCTTACGCACGATTGCCCGTCCGACTGCCACGCGCTGCCGCTCCCCTCCGGAAAGTTCCAGCGGCCTCCGAAAGAGCAAATTCTTTATCCCCAGGATATCAGCCGCTTCGTTGACGCGCTGTATGATTTCGGTTTTGGGGTAACGCCTCAGGCGCAATCCGAAAGACATATTTCCAAAAACCGTCATATGCGGATAGAGGGCGTAATTCTGAAAGACCATCGCAATATCGCGGTCCTTGGCCGGCACGTCGTTAACCAGTTTATCGCCGATATAGATCCTGCCTTCGCTTATGTCCTCCAGCCCCGCGATCATCCTCAAGGTGGTGGACTTACCGCAGCCCGAAGGGCCGACTAAAATCATAAACTCCTTATTCTCAACAGCCAGGTTTATGCCGTCAACGGCCTTGATGCCGCCAGCGTAAATCTTGGAAACCTCATTCAAACTTACCTGTGCCATGAGGGGCATTAATCCCTTATTATTAGAATAAATGTAATATTAATTTTTTATTATACATCGCTAATCCAAATAGTCAAGCAGTTGGCTGATGGTGCTTTTGAGGTTCTTGCGGTAGACAACCATGTCTATCAGGCCGTGCTCCAGCAAAAACTCCGAACGCTGAAAACCGGGTGGTAATTTCTGGCGGATGGTCTGCTCTATTACCCTCGGGCCGGTGAACCCTATCAAGGCCCTGGGTTCCGCAATGATTACGTCCCCTAAGCCTGCGAATGACGCCATCACGCCTGCCATGGTAGGATTGGTCAGGACCGAGATAAAAGCCAGGCCGGCCTTATGATGATAGCTCAACGCTGCCGATGTCTTTGCCATCTGCATCAGGCTATACATACCCTCGTACATCCGCGCGCCCCCGCCGGAACCGGAAACGATAATAACCGGAACCTTATTCCTGGTTGCGGCCTCTATTGCGCGGGTAATCTTTTCTCCTACCACCGACCCCATGGAACCCATGATAAAACGCGAATCCGTAACCGCAATAATGACCTTTTTGTTATCCAAAAACCCCTCCCCCGTGACGGCGGCATCCTTTAGGCCGGTGGCTGCCTGGTCCTGCGCCAATTTTTCCTTATAGGTCTTCGGACCCTGAAAACCCAGGGGATCGGTTGAAATCATATCGCGGTCATGCTCCTGAAAAGTTGCGGGATCAAGGAGGGTAGTTATTCTTTCGTAGGAATTTAAGGTAAAGTGATAATTACACTTAGGACAAACCCTGAGATTCTCTTCGAGGGTCTTACTATAGAGCACTTCAGAACACTCTTCGCATTTAGTCCAGAGTCCGTCAGGTATATCCTTTTTTTTAAGCCGTACGATAGTATATTTTGGTTTTCCAAACAGAGCCATAACTTACTGCGCTCCTTTATGTTCGGAGTGTTTATTGATTACCAGCCCCGAGAGGACCTTGGGGTAAAAATAGGTAGATTTTGCAGGCATCTTATGTCCGCTTAAGGCTACCGAAATAATCTGTTTTACCTTTACCGGATTCAGGAAAAAGGCGATATTGGATTCATCACGGTCAACCTCGCGTATGAATTCCTCGGCATCGCTGCTAAAACTGATGCGCTCCTTATCTTCCAGGGGAATGCCCAGGACATCATTGAGGATAAGGTAATTCAATATGGATACGTCAAGTGAACGGTATTCCTTGGGCTTGTCTTTAATCATCTTATCGAGCAACTTTACGTTTTTTAAACGTATCAGCCGGAATTTCCTGTCTTTATACATACCGATGATGTGTTCGCTCCTGCCGGCCTTCTCCAGAAGAAAGAAGAAACGCGCCTTGTCCTTTATCTCCTCAACGTCAAAATTCACTTTAAGCTGCCCGATAAAATCCTGCATGTTAAAAACGCCTTGAAATTTTACCAAGCGGTGGATAGGCAGCACTACCAGCCCCAATGATTCTATATTGGTAAAGTATGCCATTACGTAATTAAAACTCGATTCTTCGGGAAGGCCCCCCAACCTCTCCTTCATCTCGTCGCGGAAAGCGCAGGCGACCTCGTAACGGTGGTGACCGTCGGCAATAAAGATATCCTCGCCGGTCATCTTGGCCTGCATATCGGCCAGAACCGCAGGATCATCGATCCTCCAGAGCTTGTGCACTTCCTTATCCTCAGAGGTAACCTCAATAAAAGGCTCCTTGTCCCGGATGCGCTGCTCGTATAAGCGCGGGATAATGCGCTTGCGGTCCCAGAACAACACAAAGATGGGGCTGAGGTTCGCCTTGAGGCGACGTATCAATTTCAACCTGTCTTCCTTGGCGGCGCTGCGGGTATTCTCATGGGCAAAGGCAGAAGTGCTCTTATCACCAAGGTGCAGGAGAGCGATAAACCCCAGGCGCGTCTTTCTTTCGCCCCTTAAGTAATATTGATGGCTGTAGAAATAGATTGCCGGCGAGGAGTCTTCGAGAAGTATCCCGTCGCTTTGCCACTTTTTGAAATGACCAGCTGCGCGGCGGTACTTGTCTTCCCCGGGGATATCCTTTCCAAGAATGATATGAATAAAATTACGGTGGTCCAGCCGATGCAGGGATTCTTGCTTAAGGGGAGAAATCACGTCATAGGGAGGGCAAACGACCTTAGAGAGGTCCTTGATTTTTTCCTTATTGTAACTAATTGCCTTAAAAGGCCTTATCTTCGCCATAGATAAAACATATTCGCCGTCATTATACCCAGCGCATCATACGTTGTGTCCGCAAAAGAGGCATTGCGGCCCGGGACAAAAGACTGGTGCAGTTCATCGATTATCGCATATATCAACGTAAAAGTAAATATCAAAAAGAGGCGGCTGTAACCGGAGTGCCTCCGATGATAAACCCGCCAGGCGCGGTTGATTAAAACGGCGAATATCAGATATTCCAGGAAATGAAAAACTGCATCCTGGCAAGGAAACAAACTTGCTATATTAGTGCCCGGGATTGAAGAAAAAACGAAAATCGCTGTCGCCCAGGCAAAAACAGGCAGCCAGTATCCCGCAAACTGCTTCCGCGGGCCGCTCCTATTTGCAACCGCAGCCATCGCACCCTTCTTTTTTAGCGGCGCAGGCAGCGGATGGGGAGTCTTTTTTCTTGGAAGGGTCGCTTTGGGGTTTGCCTTTGCGGTAATCAGTGGCGTAAAAACCGGGCCCCTTGAAGATGATGCCCGTGCCGCTGCCTATAAGGCGGCGTACGCCCTTCTTGCATTTAGGGCATTCCCCGAGCGGCTTATCGCTCATCTTTTGAAATGCCTCAAATTTATATCCGCAGCTCGTGCATTCGTATTCATAGGTAGGCATGCTAAAACATCCCCTCTCCGGATAATCTTGCAAACTCTTCAATTAACCTGCGCTGTTGTGAATTGAGGCGTGTAGGTATCTCGACATTAACCCTCACCAGTTCGTCTCCCGCCGGCCCGCCGCGCAGGTCAGCTACGCCCTTATATTTAAGGCGAAAAACCTTATTGCTCTGGGTGCCGGCAGGTATCTTCATTTTAACCTTGCCGCTTAAGGTCGGAACCTCTATCTCGCCTCCTAAAATAGCCTTTACCAGGCTTATCCTGACTTCCGTAAGGATATCCTTCTGGTGCCTCTGGAAAACCGGATGTGGCCGCACCTGGAGGATAACGTAAAGGTCCCCCTTGCTGGCAGCCCCTGCCTCTCCTTCTCCGCGGATACGCAGGTGCGAGCCGTTATCAACTCCGGCGGGAATCTTTATCTTCAGGTGGCGCGTGATTTTGGTGCGCCCTTCTCCGCGGCAATCCGGGCATGGGGCAGTAACGATATAGCCCTCTCCGCCGCAACGCGAACATGTGGTAGCAACCTGAAAATAACCGTTAGAGCTAATCATGCGGCCTGAACCCCGGCATTGCGGGCAGGCGGTCTTCTTGGAGCCGGGTTTTGCGCCGCTGCCGGAACAGGCAGCGCAGGTCTCATAACGCGGTATGGTAATCGTCTGCTCAGTGCCACTGGCTGCCTCTTCCAGGCTTATCTCGGTAGTAATCTCCAGGTCGCGTCCGCGCCTCTGGCGCCCTCCTCTTCTGGAAGTGCCCCTGAACATATTAAAACCCAAATCGCCGAATATCTCGTCAAAGAGGCCGCCGCCGAAGCCGAAATCCGAAAGGTCCTGGAATACGCTGCTGAAATCTGCGCCCTTGAATATATCTTCCTGGGCGTACCTCTGGTCTATTCCGGAATGGCCATACTGGTCATAAAGGGCGCGTTTCTGCGAATCCGAAAGCACGGCGTAGGACTCGGATATCTCCTTGAACTTCTCTTCTGCCTCTTTTTTCTGCTCGGCAGGAACGCGGTCAGGATGATAGCGCAGGGCCAGCTCTCGATAGGCCTTCCTTATCTCATCCAGCGAAGCGCTCTTCTTAACGCCCAATATTTCGTAATAATCACGCTTGGTGGTCATCTTCGTTAAAAATGTCAAAATCCCTGCGGGAATTAATGCAGGGATTTGACGTTTTTTGTGTAATATCCAAACCTTTACTTCTTGTTATTGTCCTCTTCTTTATATTCGGCGTCGATGATATCCTCGCTCTTTCCTTTTTGGCCCTGCTCGCCGCTTACGTCATCCTTGCCGGCTGCCTGTCCTGAAGGGCCCTGCTGCGCCCCTGCCTGCTGTTTATTGGCTGCAGCCTGCTTATAAACCTCCTCCGCAAGCTTATGGGCAGACTTGGTAAGGTCATCCATGCCTTTCTTAATCCTGTCAACATTCTTGTCCTTGATGGCAGACTTCAAGTCGTTAATCTTGGCCTCGATATCCGAGCGCTCTGCCTGGCTGACCTTATCACCGTAATCCTTAAGGGACTTCTCAGTGGCATAAACGAGGTTGTCCGCCTGGTTAATAGCCTCTACCTCTTCTTTCTTCTTGGCGTCTTCGCCGGCGAACTTCTCGGCATCACGCACCATCTTATCTATCTCTTCCTTGGAAAGCTTCTTGGGAGCGGTGATGCGGATGGATTGCTCCTTGCCGGTGCCGAGGTCCTTGGCTGAAACATGCACGATGCCGTTGGCATCGATATCAAAGGCAACCTCAACCTGCGGAACACCCCGCGGCGCAGCCGGGATACCGACTAAGTCAAACCTCCCCAATTCCACATTTCCCTCGGCATCAGCCATCGGCCTCTCGCCCTGGATAACACGAATGGTAACCGCGGTCTGGTTATCAGCGGCAGTAGAAAATATCTGGCTCTTCCTGGTAGGTATGGTGGTATTCCTTTCGATGAGCTTGGTGTTTACCCCGCCTAATGTCTCAATGCCCAGCGAAAGCGGAGTAACGTCCAAGAGAAGCACATCCTTGACATCCCCCTTGATAATGGCGGCCTGGATAGCGGCCCCCATTGCCACGCATTCCATAGGGTCTACCCCGCGCTCAATCTTCTTGCCGAAATAGTCCTCCACGAACTTCTGCACAATCGGCATGCGGGTAGGCCCGCCTACCATGATAATCTTATCCACCACCTTATCGCCGAAAGCGATGCCTTCTTTCTCAAATGCGGCCTTGGCATCGGCTAATGCCCTCTCCAGCGGCTCGCGGCACCTCTCAACGATAGGCCCCACCAACTCCTCGAGTTTGGCGCGGTTGATGGACATCGTAAGGTGTTTAGGCCCTCCGGCATCAGCGGTAATGAAAGGAAGGTTGATATCCGTGGTGAGCGTGCTGGACAATTCCACCTTGGCCTTCTCAGCTGCTTCGCGCAGGCGCTGCATCGCCATCCTGTCGTTTTTGAGGTCTATGCCGGTCTCGCGCTTGAACTGTCCGGCGATATGGTCGATTAAGGCGTTATCCATATCGGTGCCTCCCAGCTGGGTATCACCGCTGGTGGCCATGACCTTGAAGCCCCCCTCTTTCCACATTTCCATGATAGTGACGTCGAGCGTGCCGCCTCCGAAGTCAAAAACCAGGATCTTTAATTCCTTGCCCGCTTTCTCCAGGCCATAGGCAAGGCAGGCTGCCGTAGGCTCGTTGATAATCCTTAGAACCTTCAGGCCGGCAATCTCGCCTGCGTCCTTGGTAGCGGTCCTCTGGTTATCGTCGAAGTATGCGGGACAGGTTATCACCGCCTCCTCGACCTTATCCCCCAGATACGCCTCGGCATCCTGTTTTATCTTCTGCAGGATAAAGGCCGATATCTGCTGCGGGGTATATTCCTTACCGTGGACCTTGAACTTGTAATCAGTCCCCATCTTGCGCTTTGCGGCCTGGATTGTCCCTTCAGGGTTAATAGCTGCCTGGCGCCTTGCCGGCTCCCCTACCAGCCGCTGACCCTCCTTGGTAAAAGCAACGTAGGAAGGAAACGCCTTCCCGGATGCCACCCCTGCCCCTTCTGCCGAAGGGATGATTACCGGCCTGCCGCCTTCCATTACCGCGGCTGCAGAGTTGGAAGTACCCAAATCAATTCCGATTATCTTTGCCATATCTTAATCCTCCTTTGTCCACGTGGACAACACCCGCGCAATTTCCGCCACGGGGCGAATACCGGCCAAATC
Source organism: Candidatus Omnitrophota bacterium (assembly GCA_041650795.1). Classification (GTDB taxonomy): domain Bacteria; phylum Omnitrophota; class Gorgyraeia; order Gygaellales; family Profunditerraquicolaceae; genus JBAZKK01. Next base: position 29,387 of record JBAZKK010000011.1, read on the forward strand.
ATATCTGGGGCCAGGTGCCTCTTAGCGCGGGGTGCTTTAATTTACTTTATTTTTTCTCGCCCTCGCAGGGCGCGGATGTATTCTTAGAAACCTTAACCTTTGCGGTCCTGATGACCCTTTCGTTTAAAAGGTACCCCTTCTGCAATTCTTCAACAATGGTATGTTCCGGCAGGCCCTTATCCTCTACCTGCATCAACGCCTCATGGTAATCGGGATCAAAGGTCTTGCCTAAGGATTCCATGGGCTTGACGCCGTGCTCCTTAAGCATCTCATAGATATGCGCCAGAATCATCTCTACGCCCTTAAGGAACGCTGTTACGTCCTGGTGCTTGGACTGGGCGGACTCTACGGTGCGCTCCAAGTCATCTAAAACGTTAAGTAATTCAAGTATGAGCCCCTCGTTGGCGAACTTGACAAAATCCTGCTTTTCCCTTTCCAGGCGCTTGCGGGTATTATCAAAATCCGCCTGAAGCCTAAGCAGCCTATCCCAATACTCCTTGGCCTTGCCCGCTTCCTCCTTGAGCCCGATGTATTCCTGCTCTGTAATGGTAGCGGGCTTATTCTCTTTGGAGCCCTTCTCTTCCTTGGGGGCTTCGTCTTTTTTGTGGCCGGCGTTATCGCCGGGTTCCTTTATATGCTCATGCATAATATCAGATATCCTCCAGGGCCTCCGTCAACACATCGGAGACGTAATGCAAGGTCGGTATGATGTGCTGATACTGCATGCGCATCGGACCGAGGACTGCCACCCTACCCGAGGGTTTTTTCTTGACGGAATAACTCGAGACCGCCAGGGAACAATTCTTAATCTCCGGATACCCCAATTCCTCCCCGATATACACCTTGACCTTGCCTTCAAAATCGCGGTTTACGATATCCAGGAGGCTCTTCTTGCCTTCAATCATATTGATGAGCAGGCGCATGCGGGTGACGTCCTGAAATTCCGGCTGCTCCAGGATAAAACTTATCCCGCGGTAAAAAAGCCTGTCATGCCATTGCAGGAAAGAAACGATGCCGGCATAATGGGTGATGCCGGAAAGTATCTCCGAGGTCTTCTCCAGGACATCATCCAGCTTCCTGATCTGGCTGCGGTATTCCCTGACAATGCTGTCCTTCTCTTCATTCAAAAGTTCTATCTCTGAAAGCAGAAAATCCACGTAATAACGGTACCCTTTATTCGTGGGTATCCTGCCTCCGGAGGTGTAGGGATGGGTGATGTAACCGTTCTCCTCCAACTCCGAGAAGATATTCCTGATGGTAGCCGGACTTAGGTGGAATTCCTCGGCAATGTCATCGGAAGCCACCGGCGTGGCGTCTTTGATATAACGGTTGATGGTAGATGCCAGGACTGCCCTGCGCCGCGATTCATAATCCGTGTTTCTTACCATATAAAATCCTCTTTTGTTTATCGGGTTAGCACTCTCAATGAGAGAATGCTAAATGGTCATTTTAACACAACTGCCTGCTTTGTCAACCACAGAAACACTTTCCAACCCAAAGCGAAAACACTTTCCGAGCTAATCTGGAAAGTGTTTCTATTTAAAGGAGAATGCACCGTACGAATCGGCATCAACCTTTACTTTGTCTCCTTCGCGGAATGCGCCCTCCAGGAGCTTGATTGCCAAGGGGTCCTGGATATACCTCTGCACTGCCCTCTTTAAAGGCCGGGCGCCGAAATGACTGTCAAAGCCCTCTGCCACCAGAAAATCCTTGGCCTTTTTAGTCAATTCCAGTTTAACCCCGCGCTGGGATAACCTGCGGTAAACAGACTCCAGCTCCAATTCTAGAATTCTGTAAATATCATCCCTGGATAATGGATTGAAGATAACGGTATCGTCAATGCGGTTGATGAACTCCGGCCGGAAGAATTTTCTGACCTCCAGCATCAACTTATCCCTGAGCTCTTTATAAGACCTCTCTTGACCGGCATCAATGTTATCCTGGATAAGCTCCTGTCCGATATTCGAGGTCATGATGATTACCGTATTCTTGAAATTAACGGTGCGCCCCTGTCCATCGGTGAGTCTGCCTTCGTCTAAGATCTGTAAAAGCACGTTAAATACATCGGGATGCGCCTTCTCTATTTCATCCAACAGGATGACGGAATAAGGCCTGCGCCTGACTTTTTCCGTAAGCTGGCCCCCTTCCTCGTAACCGACATATCCCGGAGGGGCTCCGATGAGGCGTGAGACGCTGAATTTTTCCATATACTCCGACATATCAAAGCGCAAAAGGGCATCCTCATCGTCAAATAAAAACCAGGCCAATGTCTTGGCAAGCTTGGTCTTGCCTACGCCGGTAGGCCCGAGGAATATAAACGACCCCATCGGCCTGTTTTCATCACCGAGTCCGGAACGCGCCCTTCTTATGGCAGCGGAGACGGTCTTAATCGCTTCGCCCTGCCCT